>NZ_JBFRTN010000060.1:0-9603 GCF_041474095.1 Vibrio sp. 10N.222.54.A3 | reverse complement strand
GTTGATCGTTGATCGTTGACTGCTGACAGATTGGCAGGTTGATAGATTGAGCTATTAGAGGCTCGGTCTTTAAGAGAGATGTTCTGTGATTTTATATAATCATAGTGAATATGTTATATATAAAGTAATATGCAACTAATATTTTGGGTGAATCATTTGTTTTGAAATTGTTAATCAATTATCGGTTGAATAATATACTCACTTGGTTAGACTTTAACCGTGAAAGCAATGGTTTAACAAAGACTTATTTGCTTTTATTATCTCATTTCTTTTTGGATTTTTTAGTTAGTTTGGAGGCGCAAATGAAACATTTCGATTTTATACAGCATATTTGCGCGTCGTTTGATCCGTGTACTGACATGGTGACTGTTATGTCACAAACATCAGCCATGGCCGATCGAAACACCCAAGATAAACCTAACTAATAGATCCGTATCCTTATTTGGCTGTGGAAAAATAGCAGCTAAGTGAGAAGCCCTCATACTATCTAACACGCTATTTTTCCTCAGTTGATTCAACAACTGGAGAGTTATTATGCGTCACTCAGTATATTTAAAATTAGCAACAGTCCTTATCCGTGCCGATCTTCGTCGTGAAGAGCGCGAATGGCAGCGAAAAGTACGTCGTAGTTCACTAGACCTACCTTGGCACAACACTCATTTGCTAAGAGATATTGGCCTTGAAGCCGATGGTCGTCCAATTGGTTTCTCTGAGCCTGAAGTTGTCACCATTGAACGTCGCGTTCGTCATCTTCGTCGTGTTCTTAGCGCGCGAATACCGACGTAATCTTTCGGGGTTGATCGCACCTTTCAACCCCCTAAATCATTGACGGTGATAGTTAGGTGTCAAAAGTGAGCGCTTTTGAACTAGAACTGGACAAAAAAGAGAAGCATTGGCTTCTCTTTTTTGTTTTTTTAATCGAGAAAAATCAACGTGCCCTAGTAAAGAAATAGAGTTCTACTAAGCTATAGAGAGCAAGGGAGGCCGGTTATGCAAAAGCATCAGTTAGACATGTGGTTACATGGAGAGCACAAAGACTCTTATCAAACACCCAAAGTGTACGTTATTGGCTGTTCTGATATTTCAGAATATCTATTGGCGGTGGAGTACAAACATAAGCTAGAACCGGTAAAGCAAGACGGCGAGCCGCTTCACTTTGGATCCTTGGATCAAGTGAAAGAGGAGTTACTCCGGCTCGGCTTTGAAAAGGCGTATCTTCGCTTACACAACGCCTATGATGAGTTTGGTAATGAGCCAAGCCAAAGCTACTGTGATATTGAACTGGCGCTCAAACCTCATTAAGAGGCGTTGGTAGCGAGATATTGATTCTAATTCCAGACTGTTTTTTAACGCACTGATAGTTTTGGCTATCGAGGCTCGATTAAACGATCTATGCGTAATGTGTTGTCAGTAATTTATGGGTGAATTGAGTTCGCAGATAGAAACCACGTGGTTTAGTTTTGATAGGTTTTCCGCTTGCACCGTAAGCTTCCGTTAACACACGACTGTTAGCAGCCTTCGGACGTAAATGCAGTGCTTCACCGTGTCTTGCTGTTATCTGTTCAACATTGCCTAAAACGATCAACTCCATCAGTTCTTCCCAATCTCGCTTCAAGAGTTCGTCTTCAGCTTGGCTAGGTGTCCATAATAATGGGGATCCTACATGCCTCTCTGCTAGCGGGATCTCTCTTTCTCCCTCGACAGGGATCCACAACACCTTAGACAGCTTGTTTCGAACGTGGCTGGTTTCCCAAGTTATGCCTTGCACACCCATCAAAGGAGCAACACACACAAAGGTGGTTTCGAGTGGCTTGCCAGAGTAGCTAATCGGAATGCTTTTTAGCTCGATACCGAGCTTGGCAAAATCTTGTTCTGGCTTACTGCCTGCAGGTGCACCCAAGTGCCATTCCAATAGCTGCCCAACCCAGCCTTTATCACGCTTAAGGTCGTTTGGCATCACCATCTCAGCTTCGTCAGCGAGCTCTTTAAAGGTCATTCCGGCGATGGCATACGCGCGCTCTAACAGCTCTTGTTGTGTTTGTGGTTCTGGTTTCATAATAAAAGGCATGATCAAAAAAATGATTTTATCAGAAGTTATCACCATATGACGACTGGTTAAGAAATGATCTCCTTGCGAGAAAAGGGATCAAACTCAGGGTTATCCACAGGACATAAAGGTAATTAATTGAAATATTAATTTAGTGGATAAATAAACAGGGGTTTATGGTGGATAAAATGCTTGCCAAATGGGGTTCAAAATGAATCTTTCACTTAGTAGTGTGGATAAACATCGGAGTGGTTGATCTTTAACCATGTCAGGTTTCTGAAAGATCTTTTACATTTCTAATGTTTTTTAAAACTAGAATGTTATTTTAATTTGCTGATTTATATAATAATAAAATTATTTTGACTGATTTGTTGTTTTTGGTGTTGATGAATCTATGGATTAAAAAAAACGATTGCGGGTAATTCTTCACATAGTTATTCACAGAAAAGGTGAATAAATGTGGTCTATGTCTCACTATTGTGTGGGTAACTAGAATTTGAGCAAAACTTATCCATATTCCTAGTTATTATTCATAAATATAGCGCTTATCACGTCACTAAGTTTGCTCCGATTGGGGATATGTGGAAAAATCAGAGTAATTAAAAATTTAGATAGAGGTTGGCCAGTGATAGATGGCGATGGTTACCGATTAAATGTTGGTATTGTAATCTGTAACAACCATGGTCAGGTCTTCTGGGCTAAACGATACGGGCAACATTCATGGCAATTCCCTCAAGGGGGAATAGATGAAGGTGAGACTCCGGAACAGGCAATGTACCGCGAGTTGTATGAAGAGGTTGGCCTTACTAAAAAGGATGTAAAGATCGTCGCGACAAGTCGTCATTGGTTACGCTACAAGCTACCCAAACGACTGGTTCGGTGGGATTCTAAACCTGTCTGTATTGGACAAAAACAGAAGTGGTTCCTTTTGCGCTTAGATTGCGATGAATCGCATATCAATATGCAGCGTGGAAGTACACCTGAGTTTGATGGTTGGCGTTGGGTGAGTTACTGGTACCCAGTTCGACAAGTTGTTTCTTTCAAGCGAGATGTTTACCGTCGAGCGATGAAAGAGTTCGCATCTTTAGCAATGCCGTTTAAAGAGCGAAAAATAAAAGGAAAGCGCAAATTGCGTAGAGGTTAAGCATGCTCAGTCAACTAAGGGAAATAGTTGAACACGTATCAAGAGTTGAAGATGTGTCGACGGCTCTTGATATTTTGGTTAAAGAGACATGCAGTGCGATGCAGACGGAATGTTGCACCGTGTATTTGGCAAATAATGATATGCAGCGCCTTGAGTTGATGGCAACTCAAGGCCTGATCTTCAAAGGCAATAGCATTCACATTGGTTTTGACGAAGGTCTGGTTGGCCTTGTTAAAAGAAGTGCTGAACCTATCAACCTTGCACAAGCGTCTGCTCACCCTGCTTATAAGTTTTTTCCAGAGCTTGGAGAAAACGTCTATCACTCTTTTCTCGGTACTCCGATTATCCACCGCAAGCAAGTGCTCGGTGTATTGGTCATTCAACAGAAGACCCCACGTTTATTTAGTGAGATGGAAGAATCCTTCCTTGTCACGCTCTCTGCACAACTTGCCGTTATTGTGGCGCACGCCCAAACTCAAGGCCATTGGCTGTTAGAGCAACAGAAGCTACCGGCTACTAAAGGTATTGCAGCTTCATCGGGCGTGGCGATTGGTGACTTATGGTGGGACAACACTCAGCCTGAACTCACCGATGTTTATCCTGCTTCGACGCTCAATATAGAGAGAGAGCATGAGTTGTTGGCGGTAGCGGTTGAAAACGCCCTCAATGACTTTAAGCGCATGCGAAAGCGCTTAGATAGCGAAATCAATAAAGATGCGTTGGCGATCTTTGACCTGTTTACTCACTTACTCAACGATCCTATGCTGCGTAAGGATCTAAAAAGCCAAATCCAGAAAGGCGATAAAGCCGATTGGGCACTAAGACAGGTTGTAGAGAGTTATTCTAATCGCTTTGCTCGTATGTCGGACGTGTATCTTCGTGAGAGAGCACAAGACATCCGAGAGCTCGGACAAAGGCTGCTCTATTTCCTCCACAACTCTGAACATGAACTTCGCACGTTAGATAAGCCGATTATCCTAGTGGTTCGTGAGTTAACCGCTTCGGTATTAGCGTCTATTCCCAAAGAAAAGCTCTTAGCGGTGATTTCCTTGGAAGGGGCGGCGAACTCGCACGCAGCGATTTTATCTCGAGCGCTTGGCATACCTTCCGTCATGGGGGTAAACCTCAACCTAGCTCAAGCTAATGGCAAGCGAGCGATTGTTGATGGGTATAGCGGTGAGATCTTTATTGAGCCGACTAAAAGCCTGCTCAAAGAGTATCGAGGGCTGATTCTAGAAGAGAGTGAGCTCTCCTCTATGGTCAATCGCGAGCTGTACCTACCGGCAAAAACGCAAGACAACAAGCAAGTCGAGATTCTGCTTAATGCGGGTTTAAGTGCAGACACTAACATCGCTATCAACCAAGGCGTTGATGGCGTAGGGCTGTATCGAACTGAAATTTCTTTCTTGTTGCAGCAAAGATTCCCGTCAGAGGATGAACAATTCAAGCAGTATCGTTCTGTACTGGCAAGCTACCCAGAGAAACAAGTGGTGATGCGTACACTCGATATCGGTGGTGATAAGGCCTTACCGTATTTTCCTATCGAAGAGGACAATCCATTCCTTGGTTGGCGTGGTATTCGGTTTACGCTCGATCATCCTGACATCTTTATTATTCAGTTACGTGCCATGCTACGTGCGAGCTGTGAAAGCCATAACTTGAGTATTTTGCTGCCGATGATCTCTGGTGCACAGGAGTTGGATGACGCGCTACAGTTGATTGAACAAGCGTATGATGAAGTGCATGAGCTTGATAACCGAGTGCGTATGCCTCGCGTTGGTATCATGATTGAAGTGCCATCCATGCTGTACATACTGCCGCTGATTGCGCATAAGGTCGACTTTGTTTCAGTCGGTACCAACGACTTAACCCAATATTTATTAGCGGTTGATCGGAACAATTCACGAGTATCCGATGTCTATGAATCAATGCACCCTGCGGTGATCATGGCATTAAAACAAATTCATGATACTTGTAAGCAATATCAATTACCTGTTTGTATTTGTGGCGAGTTAGCCGGTGACCCGATGGGCGCGCTGCTATTGATTGGATTGGGGTATGAGACGTTAAGTATGAATACCTCGAATGTCGCAAGAACCAAATATTTGATTCGTCAATCGAACTTGGCTGAATTACAGGATTTGGCAAATAAGGCACTTTCAAAACCGTATGGTAGTGACATCTATAGTATGATGCTGAACTATTTCGAAGAGCGTGAATTTACAGGCTTCATTCGAGCAGGTAAAAAATAGGATTTAACGTGTCATATGAACTGATAGGCTTGTTAGCGGGCCTTGGTGCTATTGTTGGTGTTTTAGCAGGCTTGCTAGGCATTGGTGGTGGTTTGCTGGTTGTTCCTGCCTTACTGTTTTTGCTTCCTAAAGCGGGTATCCCCCAAGAGTTTGCGATGCAAATGGCATTGGCTACTTCGCTATCAACCATCATCGTTACGTCGGGATCGTCTGCGATTAACCATCTAAAGTTGGGTAACGTAGAGATGTTTGTCGTTAAATGGTTGATGCCAGGTGTGGTGATAGGTGGCTTCCTCGGCTCTTTCGTGGCCGATGTAATTCCAGCTCAATACTTACCAAAAGTCTTTGGTGTGATTGTTTTGGTGTTGGCGTTGCAAATGCTATTGTCGATTCGCTCCAAGAGCCAAAAATCGATGCCGGGTTCAGCTAAAACCGTGTTGTGTGGCGGCGGGATTGGTTTGGTATCAAGCTTAGCGGGCATTGGCGGTGGGTCTTTATCGGTACCTTTCCTTAACCATCACGGTGTGGAAATGCGTAAAGCCGTCGGCTCATCTTCGGTATGCGGTTGTGTTATCGCGATTTCGGGAATGCTAGGTTTCATTTGGCATGGATCTTCTGTCGATGATCTTCCTGCGTATAGCTTGGGTTATGTTTATCTACCGGCTTTGATCGCGATATCTTGTACCTCAGTTTTGACCACTCGAGTGGGTGCGAAACTGGCCACTCAATTGCCAACCCCTGTGCTGAAGAAATTCTTTGCGGTATTTTTAATGTTTATAGCAGCCACAATGCTGCTGTAGTGTCTTTTCTGTTAGTCATTGAGCTAACCGTTAATCAATTTAGATAGAGAGCCAAGTATGTCTCAGGGTTTTATCGAATTCCCAAATATCGATCCTGTTCTTATTGAACTAGGACCAATCTCAGTTCGTTGGTACGGCCTAATGTACCTTGTCGGTTTTATGTTTGCTCTTTGGTTAGCAAATCGCCGAGCTGATCAACCGGGTAGTGGTTGGACTCGAGAGCAAGTATCAGACTTACTGTTTGCTGGCTTTCTAGGTGTGGTGTTGGGTGGTCGTATTGGCTACGTACTTTTCTACAACTTTGACCTTTTCCTAGCAGACCCACTGTACCTATTTAAGGTATGGACTGGCGGTATGTCTTTCCACGGTGGCTTGCTGGGTGTTATCACCGCAATGTTCTGGTATGCGAAAAAGAATGGTCGCACCTTCTTTGGCGTGGCAGACATGATTGCACCACTCGTCCCATTTGGTTTAGGTATGGGCCGTCTAGGTAACTTCATGAACAGCGAGCTTTGGGGCCGTGTGACTGATGTGCCATGGGCGATTGTGTTCCCTAACGGTGGTCCACTTCCTCGTCACCCATCTCAACTTTACGAGATGGCGCTTGAAGGTATCGTGCTGTTCTTCATCTTGAACTGGTTTATCAAAAAGCCGCGTCCTCTTGGTTCTGTATCAGGGTTATTCCTAGCTGGATATGGTACATTCCGCTTCTTAGTAGAATACGTACGTGAACCTGATGCTCACCTAGGTTTGTTCGGTGGATTTATCTCTATGGGACAAATTTTGTCACTGCCAATGGTTATCATCGGTGTGCTGATGATGGTGTGGGCATACAAGCGTGGTCACTACAAAGACGAATTACCACAACAAACGAAGTAAGGAATTGGTGTGAAACAGTATTTAGATCTCTGTCAGCGTATCGTTGATGACGGTACTTGGATTGAAAATGAACGCACGGGCAAGCGTTGCCTAACCGTGATCAATGCTGACCTTGAATATGATGTTGGTAATAACCAATTCCCACTGGTAACAACGCGTAAGAGTTTTTGGAAAGCCGCAGTTGCTGAGCTGCTTGGCTATATCCGTGGTTACGACAATGCTGAAGATTTTCGTAAGCTAGGGACTAAAACTTGGGATGCGAATTCTAACCTGAATGAAGCATGGCTGAATAACCCTTACCGCAAGGGTGAAGATGACATGGGCCGTGTTTATGGCGTTCAAGGACGTGCATGGGCAAAACCTGACGGCGGTCATATCGACCAACTGAAGAAGATTGTTGATGATCTAACTAACGGTATTGATGACCGCGGCGAGATCTTAAACTTCTACAACCCTGGTGAGTTCCACATGGGATGTTTGCGTCCGTGTATGTACAGCCATCACTTCTCACTACTTGGTGATACTCTGTACCTAAATAGCACTCAGCGCTCTTGCGATGTACCCCTAGGCCTGAACTTCAACATGGTTCAAGTGTATGTCTTCCTAGCTATCATGGCGCAAATCACGGGTAAGAAAGCTGGCGTGGCTTACCATAAGCTAGTAAATGCTCATATTTACGAAGATCAACTTGCACCTATGCGTGATATCCAGTTAAAGCGTGAGCCGTTAGCTGGCCCAACATTCCATATCAATCCTCAGATTAAGTCTCTAGAAGATTTGGAAACATGGGTAACGATGGATGACTTCTGGGTTGAAGGTTACGAATGCCACGAAGCGATTAAGTACCCATTCTCGGTTTAATCTCACTCGCTTTGTTTGATTGAAAGGCTGCCTCTGTGCAGCCTTTTTTGTATCTAAGTTACAGTGACGAGTAATCGAGATTCGAAGAGCAGAGAAATCATATGCTGTGTGATGCTTTATGTTACTCGTATACTCTCAACGCGCATTGGCTCTTTCTCTTCGATACTCGCTTACACGAATCCCGTATCTGCTCTTAAAAAGAAAAAGCCCGCAACCTAGGAGGTAGCGGGCTTTGCTATAAGCGATGTTTATTTTGCTATTAAGCGGTAAGAGCTAACACGCTACCAGGCAGTACAAGGAATACCGCAACAAGGTAACCAGCCACTACAGCTTTGTTCTTCACAGCCATGTCTGAAATCATGTCTGCCGCTTTAACTGGAAGTTCACGTAGGAACGGGATACCGAAGATGAATACCGTTGACATGATGTTGAACACCAAGTGTACTAGAGCAATTTGTAGTGCGAATACTGCGAACTCACCAGACACTGCTGTAGCTGCAAGTAGAGCCGTAATACATGTACCGATGTTTGCACCCAGAGTGAATGGGTAAACGTCACGTACTTTAAGAACACCTGAACCTACTAGTGGAACCATCAAGCTTGTTGTCGTAGAAGAAGACTGAACAAGGATAGTCACGATAGAGCCAGAAGCGATACCGTGGATTGGACCACGACCGATTGCGTTCTTTAGAATCTCACGAGCACGACCAACCATTAGGCTCTTCATCAGCTTACCCATTACAGTAATAGCTACGAAGATAGTTGCGATACCTAGAGCGATAAGCATGATGCCGCCAACAGTGTCGCCAAACGTTGATAGTGGTTCTTTAATCGCACTTACAACAGGCTTAGTGATTGGCTTGATGAAGTTAAGACCACCCATGCTCATATCACCTGTTGCTAGCATCGGTGATACTAACCAGTGAGAAATTTTCTCTAGAATTCCAAACGCCATCTCTAGTGGTAGGAAGATAGCAACGGCTAATAGGTTAAAGAAGTCGTGGATTGTCGCACTTGCGAATGCACGTTTGAACTCTTCTTTACAACGAACGTGACCAAGGCTAACTAGCGTATTGGTTACCGTAGTACCAATGTTAGCACCCATGATCATAGGAATTGCTAGCTCAACAGGTAAACCACCTGCCACAAGGCCAACGATAATTGAAGTAACTGTACTTGATGATTGAATAAGCGCTGTTGCTACTAAACCAATCATTAAGCCTGCAACTGGGTGTGAAGCAAATTCGAAAAGAACCTTTGCTTGCTCGCCTGTTGCCCATTTGAAGCCTGTACCAACCATTGAAACTGAAAGTAATAGTAGGTAAAGCATGAATGCCAAGTTAGCCCAGCGTAGCCAACGAGTAGTGCTCGAGATAGGCGCTGCTGCAGTAGTAGCTTGGTTCATAATGTTTTCTCCATTGGACCGTTTAAGTCTGTGTTTGGTCTGTTTGTTTAATCTGAGCGTGATGTTAGAGGGGAAATATTTCAGTAATATTACATTTTGGTTTAGGTGCGACTTTTTTGTGATGATTTACTCTTTAAATATTCCAATTGCTAATGTGGTTGTTTTAAGTTGTTGTTTTAAATTGTTTTTTAATGGAAATTCTATAGGTGATATAG
>NZ_JBFRTN010000059.1:0-41949 GCF_041474095.1 Vibrio sp. 10N.222.54.A3 | reverse complement strand
CTCCTCCTACTCGATTTTGTGCAAATTGTCTTGAATTCTTTGAATCTAGAGCATCATCTTCAATACATAGTTCCTAGAGACAAAGTGGTGTTTAAGCGCGGCACTGATATGCAGCACAATTAAACAGGCTAGGGCAATACAACTGGCACGATGTAAATAGAAAAAGAAGCCGTTGATTGCAGAGTCGGTAATTAGATTATTTACGCTCACTAACCAAAATAAAGAGTACGGTTCTTTTAGCATTAAGTAGCCGGTGCTGAAAACCATAAACATCACAAGATACATCAAAGAGTGTGCAAGCTTGGCAACGCATTTTTGCCCTTCAGGCACAGAGGTTGGCATGCTTGGCGACGAGCGAAAGTGACTCCAGATATAACGAACCACAAGCAATGGTGTCGCAACGGTCGCCAATGACATGTTGAGCATTGACAGAAAAGAAAACAGCTCTGGATGATTGGTGACATAGTGCATCACATACCCTGCGATTGTTGCATAGATGATTACAGAAGCCATTACCCAGTGCAGTACACGGCTTACTAAATCGTATCGTGGATTATTCAAATTAACCTCGTTCTGATCGTTATTAATATAAGATTCATCTCGATGCAATAAATCAATTCTCGGTATATTCGCATCGCGAATTAATTATATAGAACAGTATTACGCGGTATTTTTATAATTTAGAAATTAATGATGTTGCTTCAGGTGTTTTATAATTATCAATGATGTTTTAGAGTGTTAATTCCAATATGGACATAGCAAACTTGTCGACTTCCTAGCTTGTATGCCTATTACGAGATACAGTTAGTCTAAAGATAAATATATAAGGAATGTATAATGCTTCGAATCTTATTGATTGCAGTTATCTCGGTGTTCAGCACGATGAGTTTTGCAAGCGAAGAGGTTAAGTACTCGGAACAAGAGTATTTGGATAGACCGCTGATGGAACGCTATATCTTGGATGAGTTGAAGCAGCTTCGAATGGAACAGCAGGATCTTGAAAGACGCTTGACCATTCAGATGACTGACCGGGAACTGACTGTGGCAGACAAGTCTCTGAATTACGCCAATGTAACCGTAACCTACTTCTTCTACATTATTGCTGGTGTGGCCTCTCTTATCGCGCTGGTGGGTTGGCAATCCATCAAAGAGCTTAAACACACAACTCAAGACATGGCTGATAAGCGACTTAATTCTATCGCTCAAGACTATGAGAAGAAGTTTAATGTTCTTGAACGGGATCTTAAGCGCAAGACCAGAATCATTTCCGACAACAACCGCGAAATTGAAATTATCAATGAGATTCATAACCTATGGTTGAGAGCACAGAACGCACAAACGGCAGAGCAAAAAATTGAAATCTACGATGAAATACTGAAGGTTCGTCCTGGAGATTTAGAAGCACTTACTGCCAAAGCTGACGCTGCTATGGATATACAGGAATACCACTGGGCAATGAGTCTTTGTAACCGTGTATTAGAAGTCGATGACCAAAATGCTCATGCCTTGTATCAACGTGCTTGCGCCTATGCTCGATTAGGGGCAGAAGGTCAAGCTATCGATGACTTAGAGCGCGCTATTGAAGCCAGTGGGTCCATGAGAGAGCTGCTAACTGAAGAGCCGGACTTTGAGATGCTGCGAGGCTTAGAACGCTTCGAAGTACTTCGTGAAGAGTAATATGAGGTAAAGATCCGTGTTAACTAAGGTGGTGGGCTTTGCATGCTCACCATACTTTCACACCTATCGCGCTATGGTTTCTTACATTTCATTTATTTTTTTGATTTAATTGTTATGTTATAACACTTTCTAAGTTCCTCGTTATAACCGCTAAGTATTTTATGAAGTTCCTCCGTATTGGTCTGATCGTTACTGCGATCAGCGCATTTTCCCTTGCTGCTTTGCTCTCTTTTCACTCCAAACCAGCACCAGAAATCTCTATCAAAATAACACCTTACCAAGGTTCTCAACCTAATGATAAGGAAGTCATCGACTCGCAAGCGACTCCCAACTCTTTGGTTAAGGTCCATTATTTTGTGAAAGTTGGCGATACGCTAAGCAACATCTTTTCGTCATGGCAACTGCCATATGGAACCGTTCAAAAGGTGATGGAAGCTGATCTGGAGTCTTTGAAACTCGACACAATAAAACCTGGTGACCATCTAGAGTTGCTTTTGGATAGTGACTCAAAACAGCTTGTGGAGCTGATTTATCACGAGAGTTTGGTTGAGCAAGCAGCCTTTACTCGAAACGATGATGGTAGCTTCACCTATAAATTCCACGAGATCCCAGGCGAATGGAAAGAAAAACTCTATGCGGGTAGTGTTCACGGTAGCTTTTCAACGTCAGCCTACAAAGCGGGGTTAACTACTAACCAGATAGCCAATATCACCCGCACACTAAAAGACAAAGTCAACTTCGCTCGAGAGCTGAGAGCTGGTGATAGCTTCAATGTATTGGTCAAAGAGCAGTACACGGATGATCACCTAACGGGTAAAACAGAAATTCAAGGTATCTCAATTCAATTAAGAAACCGAGAAGTCTCAGCTTTTCTAGCACCAGATGGTCTTTTTTATGACAGAGAGGGAAATAGTCTAGAGCAAGCCTTTGATAGATACCCAGTCGACAGAAAATTCCGAAGAATCACTTCTTCGTTTAATCCGACACGAAGACACCCAGTAACTGGGCGAATCTCACCGCACAATGGTACCGACTTTGCGACACCTGTTGGTTCACCTATCTACTCAACTGGTGATGGTCGTGTGGTGGCACTTCGTGACCACCCGTATGCTGGTAAATATTTGGTGATTGAACACAACAGCGTATATACGACGCGTTATCTTCACTTGAGCCGCTTCTTAGTTAAGAAAGGTCAGCAAATTAAACGAGGTCAGAAAATTGCGCTATCGGGTGCTACTGGCCGTATTACTGGCCCGCACTTGCACTTTGAGGTATTGGTTCGTGGTCGCGCCGTCGATGCGATGAAGGCGAACTTACCAATGGCAAGCTCAATTATGCCTAAAGATAGAAAAGAGTTTTTGGCTCGAATTGCCTCTTTTGATGCCATGATTTCTGAGCCAGAAGATCGTGCGAGTTAGAGATATTCAAGCCTAGTTTGGCAGCGAATACAATAACGCCCCTTAGCTAGCGATTCAGCTAAGGGGCGTTTTTCTAGGTAATCGCATGATTTAGCGAGTGATTCAGTTAAGCAACCACCACTGCCGTGCCACTAGCAGAGACCATCAACATGCCATTACCTGTTCCCAAGACTTCGTAATCAATATCTACGCCTACCACCGCGTTGGCACCCGCTTCAATCGCTTTCTGTTCTAACTCTTTGAACGCGTAGTTACGTGCTTTTTCCAGTTCTTTCTCGTAGGTGCCAGAACGTCCACCCACAAAGTCACGAATTCCTGAAAACATATCTTTGAAAACGTTCACCCCTAGAATGGCTTCTCCGGCAATAACCCCTTTGTAATCGACAATGCGCTTGCCTTCGACTGATTGTGTGGTGGTAATAATCATAATGGCCTCTTGTAAGCTTGCTGAGCTGTCACTCGCTTATTGATTGATAGTTTGGTCTTGCTCTTGAATGTCATCGTTCAGTGCTGTCTCTGAGCGTGTGAATTCATGTCTTAACCATGTTCTCAGTTTTAGCACACTTTCTTGTTTTAATTTGTTTTTTGGGCAAACAAAGTAAAAATCTTGGTGCGGGTTAGCAACCGGTTTACCCAGTTCGACAAGCATCCCATGGCTGATATCATCTTTCACAAACAAGCGATGCGTTACTAGTACGCCTAACGAACGAATTGAAGCTTGCACCGCTTGAATGGAGACATCGAATGTCAGGTTGCTATGGAATGTGGGCATTGGGATTTGGTAATTGTCGCACCACACTTGCCAGTCGTGTTGTCGCCTGAGGTTAAAAACGCCAATGGTCGGGTTTTGTTTGACGAGTTGTTCGACGCTCAATCCGGTCTGGTTTTTTAATATCGTAGGGCTACACACCAAGACTAGGTCATCGTCGCCCAGTTTCTCGCTGTAATATTGTTCCCACTCGTTGGGTTTGCCATGTACAAGCGCAACATCGACCCCTTCCTGCTCGATATCGAAAGGGCCAGTTAGCGTCGAAATGCGGATATCAAGTGAGGGAGC
This sequence comes from Vibrio sp. 10N.222.54.A3, assembly GCF_041474095.1. Lineage (NCBI taxonomy): Bacteria > Pseudomonadati > Pseudomonadota > Gammaproteobacteria > Vibrionales > Vibrionaceae > Vibrio > Vibrio sp. 10N.222.54.A3. Next base: position 37,797 of record NZ_JBFRTN010000059.1, on the reverse strand, counting down.
GAAGGCTTGGAAGTCGGGAACTCGTGGGATCCACCAGTGCATCGCTAGCGAATTGACCATGTTGAGGGTAATGCGGTGGTCGTTAGGCGTTCTGGCAAGCTCTTCGGTCGCCTCTATCACTTGCTCAAGTGCGGGAGCAACTTTGCGGTAATATCGCTTACCTGCGGCATTAAGAACAACACGACGACCGACTCGTTGAAACAGAGGCTTGTTGACCAGTTGTTCTAACGACTTTATCGCTTGGCTTACCGCAGAGTGACTGACGTACAATACCCGCGCGGCGTCGGTCATGCTGCCAGTCTCAGCAACAGCAATGAAAGCATAAACGGATTTAAGCGGAACGAGTTTTTTCATTGGTAAGTTTTCCTTACAGTTATAGTTAATATTACTCGCTATTTTTCATTACGTCACGCCTCTAAAATAGATGTCATAGGAGGTGATAATTATGTCTGATATTACCAAGGCGACGACTTTCATGTTGTTGTCGACGTTCAGTTTGTCTTTAAGTGGCTTGATGGCCAAGTATCTATCTGAAGTGATGCCCACTTCGTTACTCAGTTTTGTGCGTTTTTTGTTACCCAGTCTGTTTTTATTTCTTTTCCTGACCTTTTACAAAATCAGCAAGCCGACACGAGAAATGTGGAAACCTTTGGTGATGCGGGCGATCTTTATGGTGGCGTGTCAGTGGTGTTTCCTTACTTCACTGCAAACCTTAACGCTTGTTGAAGGGGTTGTGTTGTTCAGTACGGGGCCTCTGTTTATTCCATTGTTAGAAAAGTTAATATTTAGAACCAAGATTCATACAACGACGATAGTGTGTTTAGCTGTCACCTTTGTTGGCGTAGTGATGATGGCGGGGGATTGGTCGCAGTTTGAGTTGGGTTCGGAGTTCTTTAGACCTGCGCTTCTGCTTGGGCTTCTCGCGGGGGTTTTTAATTCTGGCTCGCAAGTGAGTTTGTACCGAGCGTCTAAAACCAGCCTGACTCCGGCAGAGCTTAACGCGTGGACCTTTTTAGTTGCGGCAATTATTGTGATACCAATGGTGGTGTTTACTTCTGTTTCTGCGGTGCCTGATGTACTTGAAAGTGCAGAGAAAGGAACCTTGTCGGCGTTGCTGTCTTTTGACGATTTACGCTGGATTGTTCTCGGATCACTTGGTCTTGCACTGTTTACCATCAATACCCAAATCTTCCGTTCCAAGGCGTATAAGCTTGCAGACAGTGGCTCCCAGTTGGCACCTCTGATTTTTACTAACATGCTGTTTAGCGCGCTTTGGCAGGGCTTGTTCTTTGATGATGTGTTTTCTACACAGCAGATGATTGGCATTAACCTGATTGTCGTGGCGAGCATCACCAATACATTGCTGGCAAAAAGACACAGCAAGGCGAAAGCCAAACAAAAACCGCACACCACAGTGGCTGTAGCGACTGTAGTGGACGTTGCGGTATTGGACTCGGCAGCTAAAAGCTAACCATTGAGTTATGGCTTATCCTCTGAATGGTTAATTTAAAACTTAGAACAATGAGCGTATGTATTCTTTTACTCGGTCGATGTGTTCGTGCGGGTCAATCTCGCAGCGTTGGTTCATTTCTAGGAATCGCTCAGCGTATTTATCGTAGATTTTGTTTTCCAAAAACAGTAAATACAACTTGGGATCGATATGACCGCTGGTGGCCATGTCGGTCATGATGTTGAGTGATTCGCTTAAGAGTTTACCTTTCTTATAAGGGCGATCACTAGAGGTGAGTGCTTCAAAGACATCAGCAATTGCCATTGCTCTAGACGGCAGAGGTAACTGGTCTTCGTTTAAGCCTCTTGGGTATCCCTTACCGTCGATACGTTCGTGGTGTCCGCTGGCGATATCCGGAATGTTTTGAAGGTAAGGCGGGTAAGGCAACTTGTTGAGCATGGTGAAGGTTTGGATAATATGATCGTTGATCATGAAACGTTCTTCATCGTTTAGCGTACCACGGCGTACTTTCAAATTGTGCAGTTCACCTTGGTTGTATTTAACTTCTCCGGGCTTAAGTACAAACGCTTCTTGCCATACATCGGCAGGGTTAAAGCCATTGTCCCAAGGTACTTTATGCTCCGGTTTGTCTGCAAGCAGAGGCTCCATGACAGGCAAACCCTTTTCCTGACTTGTTGGCTCAGTTCTCTCTTTCTCAACCGACTCTTTTTGGGTGTTAAATCTCTCTTTTTCAGACCAAGACAAACCCAATTGATCATCCAGTGTACGTTTCCATTGGCGTTTGGCTATTTGATCTAAGCGTTCTAGCTGCTCTTCCGTCATAGATTCGCCGCCAAGATTACACTCAGCAACGAAGGCAAACTCCTCATCCAGTTCAGACAGGCTTTGTTCGAGTATTTTGAGTTGTTCTTCTTGTAGTGCACCGTTCGCCATCGCTTTCCAGTAATCGGTTTCCGCTTGCTGTTTCAACAACTCAAAACGCATTCGCACTTCGTGGATTCGGTCGTAAATGGTTTCCAGTTTTGTTGCCTTATCTACCACATATTCAGGCGTGGTCACCTTGCCGCAGTCATGAAGCCAAGCGGCGAGCATCAACTCTTCCCACTGTTTACTGTCCAATGAGAATTGCGGGTAATAGCGGTCATCATCTATGGTTGCTTGAGTTAGCCATTTGGTGAGCTCAGGCACTCGTTGGCAATGCCCGCCCGTATTAGGTGACTTGGTATCAATCGCCGATGCAATCAGCTCAATAAAGGCATTAAGCATGTCTTTTTGTTGCTGCATTTGGTCGATGTTGTCTTTCGCTATTTCCGCAAAGCTGAGCAACTCTCTTAAAAAGGCGTGCTTGTCTGCCTGCATCTTGGTAATTGGTCTCTCATAGCCAATTGCCACAATCCCTACCAACAGTTTCTCTCGGTTTAATAGTGGAAATAGGTACAGGTCTGAATTGAAGATCGAATCTTGGTAATAGTTGAGAACATTGTCTTTTCGGTTCAAATGGATCGTCTCACCAGACTTAAGCTGACACAGCAACCAAGGCGTGTGTTTGATGAAGTCATTGATGTCGGCTTTAAAAGGGAGAATGGCAAGGTTAGCTGCCGTATCAAACACGTCTTTCTCTTTGGACTGAGTGAAAAGGACAATGGTTTCTGCTTTGGTGATTAAATAGCTTTGATGAGCAATGTTCTTGGCTAAGATCGAAAACTCCTGATTCCCGGCGGTGTCTCGAAGTAGGGTAATCAGATCATGAAGCGTGTGTTCCATTAGCTCAATCGAGTGGGCAAGGTTAGCCACTTCTTGAATCATGCTTTTGGGATAATGAGTACGCCTGAAGTCAAATCGAGCGATGTTGTCGGTGAGTTGCATCAGCGTATTGAGTGGCTGAGACAGTCGATTAGCAACAAACCATACGATAGCGAAGCAGATGAACAACATCCCAATCGCGACCGCAACTTGCTTGTCTCGCATCGAGATAAGATCAGCGAGCAGCTCATTGTGTGGCGTCGCTTCTGCCAAGTGTAAGGTGACATTTTGAGTCAGTTGAACCGGCGTTAGCGTTAGTGCCCAAGTGTTTAAGTTGTACTCAACGTTTTTTAGATTGAGGTTAAACTTCTCTTCATCAGAGATAAGCGGCGCAATAACGGACGCTTTCAATGCTTCCATCTGTTCACGTTTGGGCACATTAAAGAAGCTTTGGTCTTGCTCACTGCCAGAGAGATTCCCCGTCGTTTGGTTGTTCGTTTGCTCAGTTTTACTTGTGTCATCAGATTGGGAGTCAGGCTTGGGTACTGATAGCTCAAGTTGATGCTGACCGAGAAGATTAAAATGTTGATCGAACAAGGCGAGTCGGGTTTGCGGAGAATAAGCTAATTCACTGATCTGAGAAGAGAGGGAACTCAACGTAAAGTCGGCACCAACCACATGCTTGCCATCGGCAGAACGCCTAGAGAGTGTAATGCCATTGGTTTGCAGGAAATAGAATAGATAGGGCTCAGAGAGTTGTATTGAGCCATCAGGCTTTGCGTTACGAAACCAAGGACGAGTGGTGGGGTTGAACTTACTCTCTGCTTGTCGAGTACTGATCACTTGATGTGCGCCATCAAGATAGGTAATAAAGTTTTCACCGTCTAGATTGGTGCTGCTAACCATCATGGTCGCTTTAGCGGGCGCGCTGTTTTCGGCTCTCTGTTTATTGGTGCTTAATGGACGAAAGATTCTGAAGTCACCATCTTCAGAACCATAAAATAGAGCGACCAAATTGGTGTTTTGCTTGAAGATGATATCGACCGAAGCAAGCCAAGAGTCTTTTTCGACAGCGGAAGCTTGATGAGCAACAAACGGGCTCACCGCCATCACATTTAAGGTTGTGATAACAGGGGCAATGGCTTGTTTAAATACTGATTCCAGTTTGTCGCGGTGCTCATTACTGATCTCGCGCACTGTGCCTAGCAGCAGCTCTTGGGAGTGCCGATAACTAATCGAAATCAATACCGCACCGACAAGTGTTGTCAAAATTAGGAAAAGGCTAGTGATGTGGATACTCAGCGGATATCGTCTTCTTCTCATCTAACACTCCAGTTTGTAGGCTGGTTTAAGTATTGACGAACTTGGGTAGGTTGCAAAAAATTGGCGCAATTACCGAGTGTGTGCGGTTCGACTTAGATAAGACCAAGCGCTGGCTGGCTCTGGTTAGCCACGTATTCCCGTGTCGTGTAAATGAACCAGTAATAAACCTTTATGTTTGGGTGCTAATTGTCACTTTCAGCTGATAAACTGGCCGAATTGTTGCCATTAGGCATTCATTTTCTGAAGTATTCTTTTCCTGAAAGAGATTCAGAGTTACTTTCTGAAAAACGTATTTTGACCGAGCGAAGAGGGCATTGATTCATGGAACTCAAAGTAGATACTCACACCCACACATACGCAAGTGGTCATGCTTACAGCACATTGATCGAAAACGCCAAGTCGGCAAAGCAAAATGGTTTAGCCATGTTTTGTACTACTGATCATTCAGAATCAATGCCGGGCGCGCCACACTATTGGTTCTTCAGCAATCAGCGTGTGCTCCCTCGTTTTATTGAAGATGTCGCAATTATTCGAGGTGTTGAGTCAAACATCATGAACACACAGGGTGAAATCGACATTCATCCGAGTGTGGATAAGAACTTGGATTGGGTGATCGCGAGTTTTCACGAGCCAGTATTTCGCCCATCGGATGTCGCTACCCATACAGAAGCATTGTTGAATGTGATTAAGGGCGGTCGAATTGATGCGCTTGGTCACTTAGGCAATCCTAATTTTGATTTCGATTTCGAAGCCGTTATTCAATGTGCGGTTGAGAACAACGTGGCGATTGAGATCAACAACACCACACTCAAAGGCAATAGCCGAGTTGGCAGTGTTGACCGCTGCTATGAGATTGCAAGAATAGCGAAAGCGAAGGGTGCATTTATTACAACAGGCAGCGATGCGCATTTCTGTTTAGATGTCGGTGGCTTAGACTTAGTCGCAGCATTGTTAGATGAAGTGGGCGTAGATTCGAGTAAAGTGATTACCCATTCGCCAAAGCAGTTCCTAGCCTTTTTGGCCTTGCGCGGTCGTAATGAAATCCCAGAATATTCAGATCTTGTTTAAGAGAATATCGGCGGGTTTGCATTTCGACACAATCAATTTTTGTGCCTGAAAGATTTTTGTATACACTAGCCGAAAATAATAAAGTCGAAGTGCCACAGTAATGACGGCTCTAACTTCAAAGACACCGCTTCACTTGGAGAAACAATGAAAACTCGCTCAATCCTTTTATCTGGCTTAATCGCTGCTTCAGTATTGTCTGGCAACGCATTTGCTAATGTAGACCTTAAGAAAAACATGCAAGAAATGAAGCTTGCGTTCAAACAAGCGGCAGAAGCTCAAAGCATTGAAGAGATGCAAAAGCCTATCGTTCGTTTAGATACGCTAGTGGCAGAGCTGAAAACGGGTGTTTACCCAGTCGAGAAAGAAGACAACTTCATGGAAGGCTTCAAAAAGATCAGTGCATCACTGGATAGCATTGAGCAGAAGCTAGACCAAGGTGACTTAGCGTCGGCACAGCAAGAACTTCGTACTATTGATGGCCTTCGTGAAGAGTACCATGAGAAGCGTAACCCAAGCATCTGGAGCAAGATCTTCGGTTAATTCGTTAATCATGAACGTTTGCTAGATAGGTAACAAAGAGCAAACCTCAAGATTCGATTTCTAAAACGCCGCCTTACATTACCCTCTTTCGAGGAAGGTGTAAGGCGGCGTTTTTATTGTCTCTTTTATCGAAAGCCTGCTGCAAAGAGATGAGTATTACTTTCTTAGTTTTAGTGTTGTAACCAGTATTTAACGAAAAAGAGTGTGCGTTAGCTTCAATTTTTTAACTTGCTGTTAATCTTTACGTTTACCTATATTCCAAGTCCCTCATAATAAGGGAAATTTATAAAGACTTGGAATAATGCGCCGAACCTCGTTCAACTTCTTCATGTTACTTGCAACAGCATTAAGCTGGGCGCTAGTGACATTAATGCCTGTTATCAATGCTCATGGTAATAGTGCGGGAGTATGGGCGTCGTTATGTACGGTCAATGGCTTTGAATTGGTTCAAATCGAAGAAGGCGAACCTAATACTCATAAAGGAAAGCCGTGTCCGTTTAGCCATTTTTCCACGTTTCACCAAGATGAACTTCCCACTACACCACTGACAACTCGACTGAGTTCTATTGTCTCCGACAGCTACGCTTTTTTGGCTCTAAGCGAACGCTACACGAGGCAAGCCCCGCGCGGCCCTCCCTTTGTTATTGCTTAAACCTAACCCATTAAAATAATTAAAAAATAAAGTATTAAGTAAAGTTAAACATGCTCAGATTACTTTCTGATTTTTCAGAAGGTATGTTTGCGTGTGTCAAAGGAAATTATAATGTTGAGAAATGAATCTCAAACCCCTGCGAAAGCACAAGCAACTTCGCAGTCTAAAAGCAGTGCAACAACCGGTTCGGAAACCAATATAAAAAGCAAAGACCGCAATAAAACCCTCTATTTCCTCACATGGCGCTGGCACTTCTATGCTGGGCTATTTGTTATCCCGTTTATGTTAATGCTGAGCATTACAGGTTTGGTGATGCTGTTTGATGATGAAATCGAGTTAGCTTTTCATCACGAAGCCATTGAGATTGTTGCATCGGGCGATCCGATTAAAGTGTCACAACAGTTAACTGCAGTGCAGAATCAATACCCACAAGGCTCGGTGACGCAGTTTGTTCCGAGTAAAGCCCCTGATCTCGCTAACCGCTTTTCGCTATCACTTGAAGACGGAACATCTGTTTTCGCCACTGTGAATCAGTACACTGGCGAAGTGGTCGGAGAAATTCCACGCAGCGATAGCCTGTACCAACTAGCGAATGATATTCACGGCACTTTGTTGATTGGTGATTGGGGTGATTATCTAATTGAAGTCGCAATAAGCTTGTCTATTCTGTTGCTCGTCAGTGGCATTTACTTATGGCTACCGAGAGACAACGCAAGCCGCGCTGGTTTTCTCAAGCTGAGAGTGTCATCCGGGCCACGTGTTCTCATGCGTGATCTGCATGCGAACATCGGTGGTACCTTATCGCTTATTCTGTTGTTGTTTATTCTATCTGGATTGGCATGGACAGGTTTTTGGGGCGGTAAGCTTGTTCAAGCATGGAGTACTTTCCCTGCTCAAATGTGGGACGATATTCCATTGTCTGATAAGACGCACGCTTCCCTCAACCATGGATCAGAAGAAGAGCTCCATTGGAACTTGGAGCAAACACCACTGCCTTTGTCTCAAGATAAGCCAGCAGAGCACGTTCATCATGTGGAAGAGGCTACTGAACCTCACGACCATTCTAAGATGGGTGAAGATCACTCTCAACATATGTTGTCAGCAAGCAACTTCGACATTGATGACGTTACTGAAAAAGCATACTCACTTGGCTTTACGCAATACAAGGTCAATTTCCCGCGTTCAGAAACGGGCGTTTACACGGTCACAGCCAATACAATGGGTGGCGATATCATCGATCCAACGCAGGATCGTACCACGCACCTCGACCAATATTCTGGTCGTATACTGGGTGAGGTGACATGGCAAGATTATAACTTCATTGCCAAGACGTTAGCGGTTGGTATTTCATTGCACCAAGGTGACATCAGTATCATCAATAAGCTTCTAAATGCCTTGTTTTGCTTGGCGTTCATTGTTGTGTCTGTGACTGGCGGTGTGATGTGGTGGATGCGCAGACCTTCAGGTCAACGAAAGCTTGGCACGCCACCGAAGTTTGGTGATGCAGGGCTTTGGAAAGCAGGCTTAGTGACGGTGATAGTTATTTCAGCGCTGTTTCCACTGGCGGGTGCGACGATCGTGACAGCCATGCTATTGGATTGGTTACTGTTCTCGCGTGTCGAGAAATTCAAGACAGCATTGAGTTAATTGATACACAAACTGACCTTCTGTTTGAGGAGGTCAGTTTCATTAATCAGATGACATGCTCTGTTTATTAAGAAGACGTTAGACTTGATAAAGCTCTAACGGAAGCCCGTCAGGATCGGCAAAAAAGGTAAATGCTTTACCTGTAAACTCATCAACTCGGATCGGTTCGACTTCGATTCCTTGTCCTTCCAAATAGCTTTTGACTTGTTGAACTTCATCGACACAAAAGGCTAAATGTCTCAGCCCTTGGGCTTCTGGAAAGCTAGGTCTTTCTGGTGCGTTAGGGAAGCTGAATAGCTCTATCTGAGCACCATTAGGTAGCGCTAAATCAAGTTTGTACGACTGGCGAGCCTCTCGATAGTTTTCGGCAATTATCTCGAGTTTCAAAATCTCAGTGTAAAAGTGTTTCGACGCGTCGTAGTCTGAACAGATTATGGCCGCGTGGTGTATTCCTTTCAGCATCAGTTTATTTCTCCTGCCAACTTGTCACCTAAGTGCTTCATGGCGTAATCAATGAATACACGCAGTCGAGCGGGCATGTACTTGGTTTGAGCAAACTGCATCGCAATCGCACCATGGTAATTACTCTTGATGGTCCAATCTTCCAACACTTGTACTACAGACCCTTCAGCCAACGCATCTTGAATCACGAAGTCATGGAAAATACCGACGCCTAGACCTTCTTTCACACCTTTCAGTCGCATCTGCGAGTGGTTAACTGCGTAACGTCCACTGACGGGTACTGTGTGAAATTCATCATCTTTAAGAAAATCCCAAATGTGATCTTTGTCTGTCTCTGCAAGATACAAACAGTCGTGTTCAGACAGCTCGGTAGGGTGGTGAGGAATCCCCTTGGCATCTAAATAGTCAGGGCTTGCACACAACACGAGGTTTGTTTTTCCTAACTCTTTCAATACTAAGCTTTCGTCGGGCTTATCAGTCAGGCGGAAAGCAATGTCGATGCCTTGACGTAAAATATCGATGTCGCCGTCAGCCGCTCTCAATTTAAGTTGGATTTCTGGATACTGATTTAAGAATGGAACAACGAAAGGCTGCAATACCGAATTCAAGAAGGCTTCAGGCGCCGCTACCGTTATCGAGCCTGCAGGTTCGGTATGGTCGGAGGTAGACAGTTCAACGGCTTGTTGCGCTGCGTTGATCATCACCACACTCTGATCATAAGCCAATTGACCCGCTTGCGTAATGATAAGGGTACGAGTGGTACGCTCAAACAGTTTCACCGATAGCGCTTTTTCCAAGCGGGTGATGAGCTTACTCAAGGCTGATGGTGTCACGCCTAACTGTTTTGCTGCAGCCGTAAAACTACCTTCGTTAACCACCAAAATGAACGAGGCGAGATCCGGAAGCAGGGCGATGAGTTTTGGGTTAATCATAAGTATCCAGTTAAGCTAGTTTCAACGATGAACTTAATGGTAATTGTGAGCGATTTACTTTGATTTGTGAATCAATTTCATTAATTGATTGACGTGATTGCTCTGATAGGTTGTTGTGTTTGAAGCTCATCTGTATAGCGGCGTTGCTGCTGCGCATTCTGAGATGAAAAATTGAGATTTGATATGAAAGCGAAATTAGACGGAAATTATAGCTAATTTGGCGTTTAAAAAAGCAGGTGAAGGGCGTTAATGTGCCCTATGTCACTGGGATGAACTATTATTAGTGCCTGTGATTCATTAATGTTTTTCCAACTAAAGGGATAATCGGAACGGGGATGTTCAACTAGAATATAGGCATAAGTTTTACAGTGTAAATGATCGTGTTGAGATCGTTTACATCCCTACATAAAGCGGCGCGCGATGCTGCTAAATAATAACTAGGAAGGAATGAGACAATGTCTTCTGCATTTTACCAACAGATTCAAACTCAAATCGAAGAAGTTAAAGAAGAAGGTCTTTACAAGTCTGAGCGCATTATTACTTCTGCACAAAAAGCAGCGGTTTCTATCTCGACTGGTGAAGAAGTACTAAACTTCTGTGCAAACAACTACTTAGGTCTTGCTAACCACCCAGCTCTTATCGAAGCAGCTAAAGATGGTATGGATCAGCACGGTTTTGGTATGGCTTCAGTACGTTTCATTTGTGGTACTCAAGATTCTCACAAAGAACTAGAGCAAAAGCTTTCTACGTTCCTAGGTAAAGAAGACACTATCCTTTACACATCTTGTTTTGATGCAAACGCTGGTTTGTTCGAAACAATTCTAGGTAAAGAAGACGCAATCATCTCTGACGCACTAAACCACGCATCTATTATCGATGGCGTTCGTCTGTGTAAAGCAATGCGTTTCCGTTACTCGAACAACAACATGGAAGAGCTAGAGCAGCAACTTATCGCTGCTAAAGAAGCTGGCGCTCGTCACACACTAATAGTAACTGACGGTGTGTTCTCAATGGACGGCGTAGTGGCTAACCTTCCTGCTATCTGTGACCTTGCTGACAAGTACGGCGCACTAGTTATGGTTGATGACTCTCACGCAGTGGGCTTCATGGGCGAAAACGGCGCGGGCACTCACGAGTTCCACAACGTTGTACACCGTATCGATATCATCACTGGCACGCTAGGTAAAGCAATGGGTGGCGCTTCAGGCGGTTACACTTCTGGTAAGAAAGAAGTGATCGACTGGCTACGTCAGCGTTCTCGTCCATACCTATTCTCTAACTCTGTTGCACCTGCAATCGTATCTGCGTCTATCCGCGTTTTAGATCTTCTAGCGGAATCTGGCGACCTACGTACTCAACTATGGGAAAACTCTGCTCACTTCCGTACTCGCATGGAAGAAGCGGGCTTCACTATGGGTGGTGCTGACCATGCAATCATCCCAATCATGCTGGGTGATGCAAAAATAGCGGCTGAGTTCGCAGAGCGCGCACTAGAGAAAGGCATCTACGTTGTAGGTTTCTCTTTCCCTGTAGTACCAAAAGGTCAAGCTCGTATCCGTACGCAAATGTCTGCTGCACACTCTCGTGAGCAACTAGACCGCGCAATCGATGCGTTCATTCAAGTTGGTAAAGACATGGGTATCATCTAATTTTAAAGGGATGCCACGAGCATCCTTTAATTAGATAGAGCAACACCCAGTAGAATATATAGATTTTTGATTCTCGCCTTACAGTTAGGCGAGATGAACTAGGTAACATTATGAAAATTAAAGCACTTTCTAAGCTAAAGCCTGAAGAAGGCATTTGGATGACCGAGGTTGAAAAACCTGAAATGGGTCATAATGATCTTCTTATTCGTATTAAGAAAACCGCAATTTGTGGTACTGACGTACATATCTACAACTGGGATGAGTGGTCACAAAACACAATCCCAGTACCTATGGTAGTAGGTCACGAATACGTGGGTGAAGTTGTTGGCATTGGCCAAGAAGTTCGTGGTTTTGAAATCGGCGACCGTGTATCTGGCGAAGGTCACATCACATGTGGTCACTGTCGTAACTGTCGTGGCGGCCGTACTCACCTTTGTCGTAACACAACAGGTGTTGGTGTTAACCGCACTGGTGCGTTCTCTGAGTTCCTTGTGATTCCTGCGTTCAACGCATTTAAGATCCCTGCAGAAATCTCTGACGATCTAGCTTCAATCTTTGACCCGTTTGGTAACGCAGTACACACAGCACTTTCTTTCGACCTAGTTGGCGAAGACGTGCTAATTACTGGTGCTGGCCCAATCGGTATCATGGCTGCAGCTGTTGCTAAGCACGTTGGTGCTCGTCACGTTGTAATCACTGATGTAAACGAGTACCGCCTAGATCTTGCTAAGAAAATGGGTGTGACTCGCGCAGTAAACGTGATGGAAGAGAAGCTTGAAGACGTAATGTCTGATCTTGGCATGACAGAAGGCTTCGATGTAGGCCTAGAAATGTCTGGTAACCCATCTGCGTTCAATAGCATGCTAACTAACATGAACCACGGCGGTAAGATCTCTCTACTAGGTATTCCACCATCAGACATGGCGGTAGACTGGAACCAAGTAATCTTTAAAGGCTTGGTTATCAAAGGTATCTACGGTCGTGAGATGTTCGAAACTTGGTACAAGATGGCTTCATTGATCCAATCTGGCCTAGATCTAACACCAATCATTACTCACCACTACAAAGTGGACGACTTCCAGAAAGGCTTCGACATGATGCGCTCTGGTATGTCTGGTAAAGTAATCCTTGATTGGGAATAAGCAAAAGGAGTAAACACTCCCGAGCTTCCTGATTAATTGAAAATGCCTCAAAGCGATTTGGGGCATTTTTGTATCTAAATTCTAACTAGGGTTAACTTATCTCTCTGTCACTTAATGGCCATTTTACTGCCCAGTAATCTCTAAAATACTCAATAAGCAGTTACATCTTATTGTTTTACTATTGAAGAGAGGGCTCATGGCTTGTAAACCACTTGCACTAATAATAACTGGACTATTATTAACGCCGAATTTTGCTAGCGCTAGGGACGATATTTCGAAATCTGAAAGCGATCAAGCAGCAGAACAGGCAGCAAAGGAACTTGCAAACCCAAACACAGCTTACGCTAGCCTTAATTTAAAGCTCCAGTATTCAGGTGGTTACGATGGTGGAGGGGACAGTTTCGCTACAGTATTACAGCCGACACTGCCGTTTCCCATGGATAACGGCGACAAAGTGATCTTCCGCCCGGCCATCTCTTATGTACAGAACGATTTCCATGTGGACGCACCAGCAAGCTCGCAACACACGGAGCAGTCAGGCTTTACAGACATCTCATTTGATTTAGCTTATGCGCCTAAAATGGAGGGCGGTACTATTGTCGCGTTCGGTATCTTTGCTTCGTTGCCAACGGGCAGCAGTGACTTAACAGCGGATCAATTTGCTGTCGGACCAGAGTTTATGGTCGGGAAAGCGAGTAGCGAGCGAGTTGTCGGTATGTTCCCAAATCACTTGTATGGTGTTTCTGGAGACGGAGCCGACCATTCTGATACTCGAATCAACAAGACATCGACACAAGTGTTTTGGGTAGAGATATTAGGAGGTGGTTGGACGGTGGGCTCTGCACCAACATTCTCGTACGACTGGAATAAGGATCAGGCGGAAATTCCGTTAAACATCAGTGTTAGTAAAACAACGGTTCTGAATGGACGCCCTTGGAAGTTTGGCATTGAAGCGAACTATTACCTTGAGAAAGACGAAAAAACGCGTCCAGATTTTATGTTGAGCTTTAATATCAGCCCTGTGGTGGAAAATAAACTGACATCTTTGTTCGATTAAGCCGTTATTTGAAATACAGTTTTAGAAACGAAAAAGGCTGAACGATCATCGTTCAGCCTTTGGTGTTATTGGATTAAGCGATTCTATTAACCAGCAGCAACTTGCATGATGAGGCCACAGATGTAAGCGCCGTATGTACCGAGAGCGTAACCCAATACCGCCATTAGGATACCTACTGGTGCCAATGCTGGGTGGAATGCAGCCGCGACGATAGGTGCCGATGCAGCACCGCCTACGTTAGCTTGGCTACCTACAGCCATGAAGAACAATGGTGCACGAATTAGCTTCGCCATTACAATCATCAGAAGGGCATGGATAGTTAACCATGTAATACCAATGAAGAAGTAACCTGGGTTGTCTAAGATAGCTGTCACATCCATTTGCATACCGATAGTTGCAACTAGGATGTAGATGAACGCTGAACCTACTTTAGACGCGCCGCTGTGCTCAAGGCTGCGCGTTGATTTAAAGCATGAAGCGATCAGCGCGAACGTTGTTACCATTACGATCAGCCAGAAGAAGCCAGATGTTAGGCTGTATTTCGCAAGCTGTGGCGCGTTGGTTGAGATCCATGGTGCAATCATGTCACTGAATAAGTGAGCCAACCCTGTTAAACCAAAGGCAATTGCCGTGATCTTCATGAGATCGGTTGTGGTTGTTGGGCGAGCGTTCTCTTCTTGGTATTTAGAAACTGTCTCTTTTAGCTCTTCGATAGATGATGTGTCTGCTTTTAACCATGCATCAATCTTCTTCTGACGACCAGCCATGATAAGCAAAACGGCCATCCAAATGTTCGCACAGATAACATCAACCGTAATCATTGCAGAGAAGAGTTGGTCATCAACCTCGAACACTTCTTTCATTGCAGCTTGGTTCGCACCGCCGCCGATCCAAGAACCAGCCACAGTTGTAAGGCCTCGCCATACATCGCCAGATACGAGGTCAGGGTTAACTTGGTCAATAATCAGAATCGCTAAAGGGCCACCAATGATGATGCCAACCGTACCCGTTAGGAACATGATGACGGCTTTTGATCCAAGGCCGAAGATTTTGCGTAGGTCAGCTGAGATGATCAGTAGAACGAGTGCGCTTGGTAATAGGTAACGACTTGCAACAAAGTACAGCTTTGAGTTTGATGCGTCGATGATGCCTAGGCTGTTCAATAGAGAAGGAACAAAGTAACAGAGCAATAGACCCGGAACGAACGAGTAGAATTTTTTCAGTGCGCTATTTTGGCTACTTTCCGTGATAAAAACACCGCCAAGAATAACAGCTAACATGCCCATTATTACAGCATCATTAGTAATCATTATTATATCTCCTTTAAGGTGAGCGCAAAGGTCTCACTTTTTGAATTGCAGGACTATACCGACAACCGCCATTCGTTACAAATTGTAACGATAGACATATTTTGAAATGTTTATGTTAATTTTGATGGTTTGAATTTGTGAATGTTGTGCGTTATTTATTTGATTGATGAATGGGTTTGTTGGGGCTTTTGCGGCGCATTTCGATATATGCAATGTAATTCAAGCCTTAGTTAGTGGTCGCTATGAATTGGGTGGGTGCTTGAATGGTAGGAATGAGTGCATATATAGCCATGTTTATGGTGTGGTTTATGCAGGGGTGGAATGTTTCAATAATGTAAAAATTGAATCCACTTTTGCTATGTGGTCAGAAATTAAAAATTTTAGCTAGATCACACAAATCTCTCGGATTACGAGTTTCAGCACCCGCTACTTATGCTCATTTGACGTTTTGTAGGGGGTAAATGAAAGAAAAAGCGGCTTAAATAGCCGCTTTTGATGGTTGAATTGCATGGTTATCTAGAGCTGAAGTCTAGATGCCGTTTAAGACTCTTCTTCCTCAAAGCCATCTGCATAGCCTTTTGGTGGTGGTGTCCAACCACGTTCAGAGCGAGAGTGTTTGTCTGAACGGTCTTTTTTCATATCTTCTTTCATTGCTTCTTCAAGGTGAATGAAGATTTGTCGGTAGTTGTTGTCGTAGCGTGGGTTCTCTTCCGCTTCAGACCAAGCTTGGTAAAGCTTTTCAGACTTACGGCTCTCAACGCGTTGATAAGTCGATTTTTGCTGCTCGACGAAGAATGGGTGATGACCCAAAGAACGCAAGGCTTCAGCGCCCATTTCAAGAGCAGAATGGTAGGTCTCTGATTCAACAAAGTCTGCCCCCGCTTCTCTTAGGCGATAACTATGACCACGGTCAAATGCACGCGCCAAGATTTTAACTTTTGGATACGTGTGTTTTACGTACTTCACTAATTCGACGCTAGAATCTTGATTATCGATAGCAACAACAAGCATCGCGGCTTCTTCGATACCCGCGGTATGCAACAAGTCGTGACGAGTAGCATCACCAAAGTAAGATTTAATATTGATGGAGCGTAATAAGTCCACTTGGTTTGCTTGATGATCCAATACTACGGTATTGACGTCATTTGATACCAACAAGCGGTTTACGATCTGACCAAATCGGCCGATGCCTGCAATGATAACGGTACCTTTCTCTTCTATTTTGTCTTCTTCTCGATCGTTCGATTTTTGCTCGTAACGGGGCAGAATGACTTTATCAAACAGAATGAACAGACCAGGAGTTAAGAACATAGAGAGGGCAACAACCAGTGATAGTGTTTGAACAATATCCGCAGGTAATACATGGTTCTGTGCTGAGAAGCTGAGTAGTACAAAACCAAATTCCCCCGCTTGAGCCAAGCTCAATGTAAATAGCCAGCGGTCGCTGTTTTTGATTCTGAAGATTAAAGCCAGTGTAAACAACACCAAGGCTTTCAGCGCCATCACGCCAAGAGTTAAGCCAATGATGAGTGCGAAATCGTTAAATAGAACGCCAAAGTTGATACCTGCGCCTACCGTGATAAAGAACAATCCAAGCAATAACCCTTTAAACGGGTCGATGTTAGATTCCAGTTCGTGCCTGAACTCACTGTTGGCAAGTACCACACCTGCTAAGAAAGTACCTAGGGCAGGCGACAAACCAACAAGGCTCATTAGCGCGGCAATACCAATCACCAACATCAGTGCAGTTGCAGTGAAGATCTCGCGTAAGCCAGAGCTCGCAACAAAACGAAACAGTGGCCGACTTAGATAATGTCCACCGACGACCACAATCGCAATTGAAGCCGTAATAACAAGTCCGTATGCCCAACTTGGCAAACCTGCAACTAAACTGAGTTCATCATGGTGTGCAGCGGTTTGGGCGGCACTTTCTGCCAAAGCAACCAATTCAGGAAGAGCCAACAAAGGGATGAACGCCAGCATTGGGATAACGGCAATATCTTGGAACAAAAGTACCGAGAAAGCGTTTTTACCGCCTTCCGTTTTAGACAGGCCTTTCTCATTGAACGTTTGTAGAACAATGGCTGTCGATGAAAGCGCAAAGATCAAACCGATAGTTAAAGCAATCGTCCAAGGTTGACCAAAGAACTGTGCAATTCCCATCACGATAGCGGTCGTGCCACCAACTTGCAGGCCACCCAGCCCCATCAGTCGGTTTCTCATTGCCCAAAGCATCTTAGGCTCAAGTTCAAGGCCGACCAAGAACAGCATCATAACCACGCCGAACTCGGCAAAGTGTTGGATGGTTGTGGTCTCTTCACCCACTAAGCCGATGATTGGGCCAATCACAACACCAGCAATGAGGTAACCTAATACAGAACCAAGACCAAGTCTTTTGGCAATAGGCACGGCAATAACTGCTGCGACTAAGTAGATAAACGCTTGTAGAAAATATCCCGTCATTATTTAACCTCTGCCATTAGTTCTTCTACGTAGTGGTTGAGTTTTTCTGCTTTGCTGGCTTTCTTAATATTGATCTTGCCGGCAACCAAGGCCTGTAAAAGCGTTCTGTAGCTATCGACATGTTGTTGAATACGGTTTTCTTCTAAAGCGGTACGAGATCCAAAAAGCGCAAAAGGCGCAAGATAGTTCATCCCACATAAAGACGCGGTTTGTTCAATTGGGTGAAGCAGTTCTCGAATAGTGAAGTGGTTGTAGCCATCACTTTGGTAAGCATCCTTTTTACCGCCAGCAGTGATGCAACACAGTAAGCTCTTACCTTGTAACTCGTTGCCATCGGTTCCATAGGCGAAGCCATACTCTAGAACGAGATCTTGCCACTCTTTGAGAATTGCCGGTGTGGAGTACCAATATAAGGGGAACTGAAAAATGATGATGTCATGGTCCAATAGGCGTTTTTGCTCACGATCGATGCTGATCTTGAACGTTGGATATTCGGCATAGAGGTCGACGCACGTGACACCGTCAACGCGTTTTGCTTGCTCAAATAACGGTTTGTTTGCTTCAGAACGATGTTGAGAAGGGTGGGCGAATAGCACCAAGACTCGATTTTTCGACATATAGCCCTCTTTGTCCATTAACGAATAATATTTATTGGAATTATAGTTATACAATAATAGAAGAATGGTTGAACAACAACGAATTAGCCCATACTTCTTTGTTTAGATACGTGTGCTTTCTGCGTTTAATTATATAAGACACCAGTCATTTTGTGTCTTTCAGGCACAAGTAGCCGATGACTGAGTAAAACTAATTATTCACGAATAGTAAAAGCGAATGTGGGCATTTTATGTCACCGTTGGTGGGTAACGTAAATAATCCAATAACCCTACATAGAACGATAATGAATAAAGGAAAAACTATGAGCATGGACTTGCGTCAACAATGTGATTTGTTGCTTTCTGGTCATCTAGAACCGACACCAGCACAAACATTCGCTCAGATGGCTGAATGGTGTGAAACACACAATGTGAGCCATGATAGCTACGGTGATGGCGAGTTTATCGAGAGCTTTGAAAATAAGGTCGCAGAGCTGCTTGGTTATGAAGCCGCCGTGTTTGTTATTACCGGCACCATGAATCAACCCACAGCATTAGAAATTGCCTGCCAAGAGAAAAGAAACCCGGTAGTAGCGATGCATGAGTCGAGTCATATCATTCGCCATGAACGCCAAGGGTATCAGCTCCAAAATCGTTTCAACGTGCTTCCGGTCGGCAATGTATTTCGCACTTGGAATGTTGATGACTTAAAGGCATGGCCTGATGAGATTGCAGCCGCTCTTTATGAATTACCGATGCGCGAAATTGGCGGTCAATTGCCAGAGTGGGAAGAGCTTGAAGCTATAAAGCAATACTGCAAAGAACAATCGATTCACCTTCATATGGACGGTGCACGTTTGTGGGAATGCGGCGCGTATTATCAAAAGCCATACAGCGAGATTGCTCAGGGCTTCGATAGTGCTTATGTTTCGCTGTACAAAGGTCTCAATGGCCTTGGTGGTTCGTTATTGTTGGGCGATAAAGCCTTTGTCGCGAAAGCATCGGCGTGGATGAAGCGCCAAGGTGGCAATGTTTATCACCGAACGCCTTATGTGGTTTCAGCGGCAATGCAGTTTGATGAGCGATTAGAGCTGATGCCTGCTTTATACGAACGAACCAAACAGGTTTATCAAATCTTACAAGATTACCCTCAGTTTACGGTTAACCCACAACAACCGCAGGTCAACATGCTTCATCTCTATTTACCTGTGAGTTACGAAGACGGCATTATCGTGAGAGATAACATCGCGAAGAAACACAAGGTTTGGATAGGAAACCCAGCGATCAGCGAACTGCCAAACCAATGTAAGATTGAATGGTATGTAGGGGATAACTTACTGAATCTGCCTGATCATGAGCTGATCGACATTCTTGATTTTATTAACGAAGAGCTGATTTGATTAACTAAGGGTTAATTTGATTGCGGAAGAGTTGAGTTGATTACAGAAGAACGGACTGCAGAAGAGCGGAGCTAATGGAAATGGATACAAGAAATCGGTCCGGTATCCATTTATGCAGCTAGGATGACAGGCTCTGTTACATATACTGGTTGATGTACACATCAACTAAGAACATGAACACTGGAACCGTGCTGAGAAGTCCGAAGAAGACGATTGGCACCCAGTTTTTGATTTTCTTTTTAGGTTGCTCAGTGTTATTCATAAATTCGGCCTTAAATTCGTTGTTGAGTCTGTTTAGCTTTTTGGTACTAAAAATCTAAGTGCATGGTATCAAATAAATGGGTTTAGCCCTAAGTGGATTTAGAGAATCGTGGCGTGAATCAATCACATAAAATGTAAGTGATTCATAAACGGTTCATAAAGGTTCAACAATAATGAACCTATTAGAACAAGCATTGCCTTACTCGGCATATCAAATAAACAGCATTTAAAGATTTGGAGAATACAGAATGAAAACAATAGGAAACATCATTTGGTTTCTGTTCGGTGGCGTATTTATGGGACTAGCTTGGTGGTTCTTCGGACTGCTCGCATTCCTAACCATCGTTGGTATTCCATGGGGTAGAGCGTGTTTCGTTATGGGTAACTTCTCATTCTTCCCATTTGGTCAGGAAGCGATTTCGCGTGACGAGCTAACCAATGAAATGGACATCGGCACGAGCCCGCTAGGTGTGATTGGTAACGTTATTTGGTTCTTATTTGCGGGGATCTGGCTTGCGATTGGTCACATCATGTCAGCTGTGGCGTGTTTCATTACTATTATAGGTATTCCGTTTGCGATTCAGCACCTTAAGCTCGCGGTTATCTCATTGGCGCCAATCGGTAAAACCGTTGTCGACAAACGTGAAGCAGAAGCGGCGCGAGTAAGAAATTACAAAGGTTGAGATTACACTTTCAGCCTGATTGAACTGAAAAAGCACATCGCATGATGTGCTTTTTTGTGCCTCGTTTTCTATCTAACGATGCCCCAATCTCACAAACACTCACTAGGGCGTGTTGATCTTTCGAGCTGATTTTTGCAGCGAGTTGCTGGGTATTTATACAAGGCAGAGACTTCGATGTGTAGCTAGCCTACATGAGAAGCCGATAACGTAGTAGGAATGACCAGCAAACGCTGCCCGAAGGGTTCGGCTAAAAGCGTTTTACTCTTTGTTGAGGGGGATTTGCTTAGAATGACTAGGCTACTTCCCCTCGCCGCGATTAAAACGCTTTTATTTCGAACAAAATTTAACCGCGAAAGGTCAACACGCCCTAGACATTGTTGAACAAGACTTCAAGCCTAAGGGTGATGTTGGCTTCTTCGGTGTGTTTCTCATGAGGTTCTCGTTCCCATTGATAACGAGGGATGAGTTCGTAGAACAGCCACTCTTTCCATACGTTTTGTCGGTAGGTAACCGAAACCTGAGCGTATTCGTAATGATTATGAGGCTCATCCGTTGCATTAATCGTGGCGCTATATTGAAGTGCTTGGTCTTGAGAAAGGTAATGGTACAAGGTAATGCCCGTACCATACTCCCAGCCTTTGAGGTCATCGTTATAGCCAGCAAAGTTAGACCAACGCGCTAAGAAATCGTCACTCAAAGAGAGGTCAAAATCGATATCAGTGATCTCTCCCGTCTCTTTCTTCTCTTGATACACACGTTGGGTTAGCCGGAATACTGCATCTGTGGTGAGCGGGTAGGTAAAACGATAGCGAGCCTCTATTCTTGGGCGTAATGTCGCTTTGATATTGAAACTACTGTAACCCTTGGCATAGGCGTCATAACGAAGGCCAAGTGCATTTTCTAACTCTTCAGAATCTTGTGGGAAGAAGTCTAAGAATTCTTCATCGCCAACAGACTCGTAGATTAGCTTAAGCCTTTTGCTGACAAAGGGTAAATGCAGGCGTGCGTTGAGCTTGGTGGAATAATCCACGTCACCGCCCTCAGAATAGATGAAATCATTATACCAACGTACAGAGGTTCCGGCTCTGGCGTCCTCGGTAATACGGTCATCCACAAAGAAGTTATCGAACCATATTGCGGGCTGACAAAACTTGCTGTTTAGGTAGTGGTAAGCTTTTTCGACGCGCGTGTCTTCTAACGGTTGGCTGTGACACTCATCCTGTTCCTCCGCGAAGGCAGAGTGGGAAACGAGCGATGCTAATAATGAGGAGTTAACTATCCAACGACTCAATGGAACCTGTTTGTCATTCTATGTATCAATAGTTTGACTATAACTAAGCAGTTATGACAATGCGACTTTTAAAGAGATTTATCTTAATCAGTGGCTATTCAAAACAGAGACTTGAATAACATATGGCAGGTAAAGAAAACGGGCTCAGTAGGTGAGCCCGTTTGTCGATAAGTTTATAAGTGACTTAATGGCAGATTACATTGCCGCTTCGAAAATCGCAGAGATTTCTTCGTGGGTCGCTTGTTTAGGATTAGTAAAACCACATGCGTCTTTCAGTGCGTTGTCAGACAGAGTAGGGATATCTTCTAGCTTCGCACCAAGTTGCGCGATACCTGTTGGGATGTTCACGTCATTTGCTAGTTGAACAATTGCTTCGATCGCAGCTTCTGCACCTTGCTCTGGTGACATACCTTCAACGTTAACGCCCATTGCTTTTGCAACATCACGTAGACGCTCAGGACAAACTTGCGCGTTGTAGCGTTGAACGTGTGGTAGCAAGATAGCATTACACACACCGTGTGGAAGATCGTAGAAACCACCCAGTTGGTGCGCCATTGCGTGAACATAACCAAGAGAAGCGTTGTTGAATGCCATACCCGCCATGAACTGTGCGTAAGCCATTTGTTCACGTGCTTCAATGTCTTCGCCGTGCGCTACTGCCGTTCTTAGGTGAGCTTGTACAAGTTCAATGGCTTTAATCGCTACAGCGTCTGTAATTGGTGTCGCTGCGATAGAAACGTAAGCTTCGATTGCGTGTGTTAGCGCATCCATACCTGTTGCAGCAGTCAGTGATGCAGGCTTAGCAAGCATTAGTTCAGGATCGTTTACTGAAATAAGCGGTGTTGTGTGCTTGTCAACGATCGCCATTTTAATGTGACGTTCCTCATCAGTGATGATGCAGAAGCGGGTGATTACAATGGGTAACCTATATTGACAAATTATTGGACTTTTGGGTTTCTATATACTATTAATCAGTTAGTTATATGTTCTATAACTTTCAAATCTTAGCGTTCATAGGTCAAAACTAAAACGTCCAATTTTAACGAGAAATGTACGAAATTTGGACGTTTAACATCGTTGAAAACGTCCAACATTGTGTCTCTAAATTTCTTTTAATCCGGCATTAATCGGCCTGACATTGTCTTCGAATTTCTTGATTATCCGCTCTTTCTTAGCATCAGGAATATTGTCCAGCAATACAAAAAACATTTCATGATGTTCTCCTAACCTCGTCTCTAAGGTCTTAGATAAGGTATCAGCCTGTTGCTTGTACATAGTGGCTGCCATACGTGCATTATCTCTTTCTTCCTCAAGACGTTCATTCTCCAATACCTTATCAGTATTTTCTAACTCTGACTTTGTAATAACGCGGCCATTTTCAGGTGACATGAACACTCCATTATCCGCCCAAGCCACTGTAGAATCGGCTTTTTTTGCCTTTATAAAGGACTTCACTTCAGGGAAATGCTTTAAAAACTGTCCTGATTCAATTTCAACATTTTTGTTGTTAAGTGAAAGGGTGTCCATTTTCGATTTCTGTTTTGGATTTCCAGATAAAATGCTATCTATTGCTTTTAGAAAAACCTTAATCTTGGCCTGTCTTCGAGGCGAAATATAAACTTTCATTAGATAATACTCTTTATATTAATCAGGATGTTCTTAACAGCATCAGTAGGTTGATACTCCGTATAATCAACATTTAATTCTTTCATGAGCTTTTCAGCACTTTTTATTTGCACAACGGCTTTTGCGGCGTACGATGGTGATAACTCACCCAGTTCCTCTGCAATAAGTAAATCACGTTGAGCTACTATGCGAATCTGTTCTGCATATTGAGCAAACTCAATAAAATCAAACTCACAATCTAAGCAATCACTCAAATCAATAGCAATACGCATTGAGCATTTATTATTAGTGCAATACATGGCTGGTGCAATTGCGTGGACATGTTGAGTCTTCTTTCGCAAAGTTCTTTTCCAATAAGCCTTGGATAAAAGCCTATCTCCAGTCCCTTCTACAAAATGATTTACGCCTCTTTGAGCGAGATTGTCACTGACAAGTTTAGCTTTACCACCGCCAACTCTTTCTTTGTTTGCGATCTTATTGTAAATTCTGACCATTAAGTTTGCTTGCTGCTCCAAGCGCTCCTCTTCCGTCTCCCGATAAAATCTTGCGTAACTCTTAGCATTCCGTGCATACCATTTGGTCATAGCTAAAGAAAAGTGGGACAGTTGTTGTTTCAATTGAGGATAACTAAGCAGTTCATACCCAATAAGGTAATATGCTAAAGAGCGCCGTAATTGGTGGACATTAAAATGATAGACTGCGCCGAGTTCAGTATTGACTCTTCTTGAAGGGTCTGAGATATTGAGTTGCTTTAGATCCTCAGATGTTAGACCACCATGTTTTTCAGTAATAACGCCTCTTGCCCATCTCGCCACTTTGTTAGCAGATTTAGTCTGGGGAATGTTATGCGACCATTTTTGATGTGAACCAAAGAAGCGGTGTTTATCTTCAGTAAAGAATTCTCTTAATGGTTGGTGGATAGCATTCATCAATTGATATGCTTTTGCTCCAAATTTACTTGTGACATAAACATCATTAATGGAGTTTTTACCTTTAACTATTTTTGATTGGCGAGTTGTCAGTAAATATATCAACTGACCTTGAACTGTTGTAGATTGCAAGCCATACTCTGAGTGCATCCTATATAGCTCATCAGTACGCATTCCCGACATAGCTTGAACCATAAATCGACATGCAGCATCAACCTGATAAAGAAACTTTTTGAACTCTTTTAGCCCCGAAAAACGATGAAATGACAAGTTCAAGTCATACGAAATTGTGCTAGGTTTATATGCATGTGGCATTATATCAAATGACTTGATATTAGGATTGAATGCGTTATATATATCCACCCAACTTTCACCGTCTTTGTAGTTATCAACAAAATCAATACCATTCATTTTGAAATGGTTCATTAATGATTTATATGTTTTTTGATCATAGTTGGCTGATGGAATGCGCACTCCGATTCGCATTTCATGAATATACCTTTGGGTTTCTTCGAATTGAAGTGCTTGTATGTGCCTTATTTTATTCTGTATTTCAATACGATGATTATAATAATTGTCAATCACTTCTTCAGCTTCATCGATCAGAGTTTTGTAAACTGACAAAGGTATAACACAGTGTTGTTCCACTTCTGATTTATTGACTTCTGGAAAATTTTTATTTATATATGAACCTGAATCTTGTGGTCTGAATGGTATATCTTCCATTTTTGAAAACAGGTTTATAACTCCAATTTTCTTTTTATTTATTTCAACAAATCCATTATCTATCGCCTCTCTAAGTTTTCGAGAAGTCAATTCACTAAAACTCCTAATTCCAAAGTCAGATAACTCCATCAATAGATTCTTTAGCTCTTGTGTATAGTTATAAACGGAATCTATTTTAGTGGTTTTTTTTCTTTCAAGAAAAAGAGAGTAGAGCATAAAAACTTTAATCTCATCACGCATTTTACTTGGTAACGTAGTAATAATAGAATAAAACTCGTCGTCAATTGCATCAACTGAAGTAAAATTCATATTTGCTAGATAAAGGTTATCAAAATTTGATTTTTTAAATATTTCCTGAATCCCCAAATGTTATCTTTAAAAGATATAAGTATCTTTCCGTTATCTCCTACTAATATTGGGAAGTCATATAAACTTTTTAAGTCGCCACTTTTTATTGCATCTAGTAAGGCGCTCTTTAATCCTTCAATATGTTTATTTGCATACTTATCCCATCTGGAGAATTTATATGCTGATACTTTACAGGCACTTCCAAAAACACTGTCCATATCCCACCTAAATTATCAATTCAGCTACATCCATACTTCTTACTAGTGGGTGCAATCCCTCAAATAAAAGTCTTTTTTGAGCATTGTTAATAGTTTCATGAGGTATGTTCTCATGAATTATGAGCATTAAGTAATGAGCTGATTTCATTAACTCACTTTCATCATCAGGCTTTTGATCTGCTTTATTTTTTAATATCTCGACGAACGAAATCATCTTATAGATTTGGTTTTCATCATCGGCCATCTTTGCACTATTACAGTAGCAGCATTGATCTAACTGATAGCATGGAATTGATTTTGCTTGTCCGACACCTAAATTTTCAGCTCGCAATGAGGCGGAACGATGTAAGTCTTTAGCTATATCCTTATTAATATCTGGCTTACCATTACATGCAAAGCCGTTTTGATTAAAGTACATCTTATCAGCGATTAGTTTATCGTAAGCTAAAACTTCTTTCTTTAAATATTTAAGTAGTTTTTCTTTGGCCTTTTCCTTTTCTATACCTTTAAATATCAAGGAGGCAACCTCCAAAGCTTGTGAGAATATTAACTGATTAAATTCTGGGTTACCACCTGAATAAGCAACGTCAAAAGCATTAATATCATTATCCAAGATCAGTGAACCCTCAGCACCCATATCCTCGTCTGAATAAAGCATCTCAGCAGTAAAGGACCTAAAACGCCTTGAGGTTAGGTCTAAGTAATAATGACCATGACCTATTCCGAGCCATTTTATCGTTTGATGTAGTGATGGTGGTAGTTTCGGATTGTTCCATACATAAACTTGACGCCCTCGCTGAGCTTCTTTCAATGGAATAAGATATTTATTTTCCTTAAAAGACATTGCCCAAGACTCAAGGTCTCTTATTGTTTGTTCATATTCAGCCGGAATATAAAACTCCCCAGAACCGATATCATTTTCGAATCCAATTGAAAACCCTCCTTCAGTTTTAGTATAAGTAAGTGGAATCTTCGCTCCATAAAATGATTCAGGTTCGTTGTAGCTTGAGATCAAGGCTATTGCGCAGGAACAGACTTCTTTGTAAGCTTTTCCCTTAGTTAAATTAATGGTTTTTTTTGAGACAACTCTTTCACCTTCCTCATTATTCTTGCTGAAAATTTCGAGGAATGCGTTTTTAGTCGCCAATGATAATGCTGCTGCAAATATATGGTTGCAAGGAGTAGTGTCAATTGGTTTAATATTCAACTTTTCTGATAGGAACTTCATCCACCCAATATCAAATTCAATGATCTCACTATTTTTACTCATATTCCAGAATAATGGTGCTCCCTTTTCTGTTGTGCCAAACATTTCAGCAATTTCAACTAGTTTTTCGACAAGATTAACCCCTGTCTTTTTTTCCACATCGATATCAAATTCGTTTTTATTAATATCATGAACTTCATCAGTTAACTCACTAGCTACAAACTTTCCAGATCTTGTTTTCCATAAACTTAACGATATCATTTTAATAGTTTTGTCTTTATAGTTTCTTTTGTCGATGATAATAGGATGTGCAGATTTTAGAATTACACTTTGATTGAGAGCAGTGTAAAAACAGAATAAGGCATAGCCAGAAAGCATGAGAGTATTAATTGGTGATTCACACTGACGGGTATTACCATTAAAGTTAACCTCACCTAATGAAGTTACTTCGACTGTTAAGTCATCTGGAATTGTATTGCCACATTTCAAGTAATGTTCTTTAACCGCGTTAAATAATGAATCAAATACATTTGACAGGCGTTTAACTGCGATTTTTGTTACATCACTTGAATAAGATATTGTTAGTTTTTGATCTTTTTCTGAGAAAGGTTCACGTGCTGAATCCCATAATGGATCAAATGCTCCTGAAAGTTTTAGATATTTTCGTATATGCCCATTGCTGTTTAAAGCATATTTTTCAGTAATTCCAAGCTTATCTCCATCATCATAATCAAAAAGAAATGGTAACGCCTCGTCGTTTTGTTTAATCAAGTTTTTTAGTTTACCATCATCACCTACATACCCTAAATATCCGTCTCTCGAAAATGGGTCTAGTTTATTTTTGTCACACCAATACACATACCTACGAAAACTGTAGTAAGAATTTGTAAATGTGTAAGTAGACCTTTTATCCATAAGCGCAAGATTGATGCCTCTTGCAACGTTTTTTACGTATTCAATTCTCTTAGGTATTTGAATGCCAGATTTATTCCCTGACTTAAAAAATAGCTCAGATAAATTAATAGTTCGCTTTAGGTGCTTGAATTCTAGCCATGATTCATTAAAATCCTTCTCAACCCTAGCTTCCCTTTGAGTTAGCTTAATTTTAGAGTTTCTGGCTAAAATACTTCTTCTTGCCATTTAGGTCACCTAAATTTAGTAAATCACGGATGTGAGGAAAGTATTTTTCTTCCTCGCTTGATTAAAGCGTTTGATTTTTTCATTTAGGAAATTTATATACTTTTCCGTTGATTTATTACTTTTGTGACCCATTAACTCTGCTAATTCATCAATAAGCAGGTCAATTGGACATTTTCGTTCCTTGCTTTCTCTAAGTAACCACCTTGTAGCAAAGGTGGAGCGTAAATCATGAGGTCTGTAATACCATCGTGGTATAGCTTTATGTGTTAGCCTTCTCTTTTCCTCGTGAAAATTTATTACCTCTCTTGATATCTCTTTCAGCTTGTCTTTAACAATTTTTGATAGACCTTTGTTTATCGCATCATTTATATCTGACCTTGAATCACTCATAAACCGTTGAAAGGTACTTTTA
This sequence comes from Vibrio sp. 10N.222.54.A3, assembly GCF_041474095.1. Taxonomy (NCBI): domain Bacteria; kingdom Pseudomonadati; phylum Pseudomonadota; class Gammaproteobacteria; order Vibrionales; family Vibrionaceae; genus Vibrio; species Vibrio sp. 10N.222.54.A3. Next base: position 9,501 of record NZ_JBFRTN010000059.1, on the reverse strand, counting down.
GCGTAAGGAAACCCCTTTCTAGTTACAAATAAGCGGCCATGAGCATTATCACCGATTTGATTATCATCTTCACCTAATTCAATTCCTACTTTTTTAAGTGCTTCCATGCGCTTGTTTGATAGCTTGTACTCAAAAAGCTCGCCCATTAAAGATGATGGTATTTCAATAGTTCTGGGCTTACCATATTTCGTTTTACATCCATTATGTAACCCTATATTCACCTTAATGAAATCAAGATCTAGATACTCGTCAGAAATGTATGTTTCAGGAAAAGAAATTAACTCTTGCCCCCTTAAACCAGTTTCTAAAGACAGCTTAGCCATAAGGCTTAATGCTTTGTTAGCTTCATGCTTTAAATAATACTCAAACATCTCTCTATCGTCAGGAGTCATTGGTTTTAGTCTTTTATGTGGTTCGACAGAGTTTGTTAATGGGGAGTTGGCAAAGCGCTGTATTAAATCAGATGTTTCTATCGTAATGATTTTTGCGCTATCTAGGTGAGATAACATACTCTCATTAGTGTATTCGTAACTTTTAGTGAAGTTTATCAATTCCTTTTTGTAAGGCATGTAGTCTTTATTTATTGTCAGGAAATTACATGAAATAAGCCAAGAGTAAAATTTGGCTGCAACCCTTACATACAGCATTGCTGTTGAAGGTGCGTATCCTTTTTTTAAGACAATACCTGTCTCAGGGTCAATCTCTTGCAAACTATCAAACAAATGGTCTCCGTAAAGACTTGGTGCTCCCTGTTCTGTATTTTCAGTCAAACTCCTGTAGGTCATTTGTTCTTTTATATTGGTTACAGGGTGAGACCATTCACTTAAAGAACAGTACCGACAGAAATCCATTAGCGCTAACGCCTCTCTCTCAAGAGTGCTGTATTTGAGTTTTCTAGCTGAGTTAGCTCTCCAATGTATATATGTATTTTCAAGGAAGGCCAGAGTTCCATTGGGTTTTACTATTAGCGGCAAATCTATCTTTTTTGGTTCATCTTTATCTTTTTGGTTCTGTGCATGAATGCTGGCCTTTTGTTCACCATTTATAATTGATATTTTGAGTTTTGGATATTTCGTTACATTAGCTTTTACGACAAGGAAGTCCTTCAATAGACCGCTGTACTTAACCGTGGAGGACTTGTCAGCATGCTTATCGATTTCATCCTGAGTAAAACCGAAGGCATCAATTTCCTCTTGTCTAAAGTGAACCTCATCCATTTTGTCACCTGCTAAATCCATGTGCTATTTGATTATTGTACAATATACAATCTAATCTAAGCATTGAGTCCATCTTTTGTCAAACTTTTAGCCCGATACATATTGAGGCAGTGCAAAAGATTGAGAATAAAGTTGATCTGCTGAGTTAAACACCCATTTAGAAAGAAATCAGTATCGCAAATCAGGACATTAACATGTCATAAATTACGTGAAGTAAGGAAAGGTCGCTTAACTTGGTGTTTAGCATTGATGATGCAGATCACACGAAGTAGGCACACATTGTCTTTGACTTGATAATCTTGTGATAATTAATATGAGATTTATTCCATATTTTGTATTTTTAACCATCACTATTTTTCCAGTGTTGAGGTGTGCATGAGAAGTCGTTCTATTTTTGGGTGGAAGCTAAGTGAGAGTAGAGTTGTTCCTGTTGTTGAGCTAGAAAGTGGCACTCAGGATGACGTTGTCTGTCCTTGCTGTGGAGACTTCATGGTTGCCGCACATAGTAATAAAGGCATAGCTAGCTACTTACGCCATCAAAGTAACGCAGAATGTCGCTATTCGTATGAAACCCAGTTGCATTTGAGTGCAAAGGAGTTCATCGAACGAGAGAAGCTCATTCCTCATCCATATTCCAGTGGCATTTTTGATTCTAGTGATTGCGAAATGGTACGTGTGAAAAATGTCCGTCTAGAGGTCTATCGAGACGGAAGGATTCCAGATGTCGTTTGCCAGATCGGTAGGGAAGAGTATTACGTGGAAGTTACTAATACTCATGAAACCCCACCAGATAAAATAGTGGACTTTCGAAAGCAGGGCAGGAGTGCTCTGGAGTTATTTCTAGTTGGATTGGACTCAGATTCGCTGCTGAACAGTTATGAAAATGTAAAAGTTCAGATAACAGCATTAAATCCGCTAAATCCATTCTGGGATTTTATTGAGCAGCAAGCCGCGATGAGTATCAGCAAAGAAAGAAGTATGTTGTTGAGAAAGATAGCAAGGCATCGCAAACAAGTTCAAAGAATTACTGAAAACATTTCTGAGCGTGAGGAACAAGCTAAGGAAAGGGTCGACCGAATAAAACAAAGGGTTGGAAAGTGGCAAGAAAAAGAGCGGGAGCAAAAAGAGCTCTATAAGCAGATAAAGTCCCTAGCGAATGACCTTCAAGTTGTGGTACTGCGGCTTGAAGAAGAGAAGTCATCTTTAAATCAAGAATTAGAACAACTCAAGCAAGCCATCTATCTTAACAAGTTAGAGGCGGGAAGAATTATTGACAATGCGAGAGTTGAAGCAGAACAACAACGTGAAAAGGTCAGAGTAGAAGTTAGAGATGATGTTCTAGCTGAGTTAGCTTCGGAAATAGAAGATACTAGAAATAATGCTCAAATGATTACCGATAATGCTCTAAAACAAGAGTTATCAATGGTTGAAAGCGCTCAAAGAACAGCGCAACAAATATTGGATGGAGCACATTATAAAATCACGAGTGAACTTGAAGCCGCACTTGATAGAAAAGGTGTATCAAATGAAGCGTTAACCGAGTTAGAAAACCGTGTCAAACGGCTAAAACAAGAAACGGAGAGTCTAGAGGGAAAGAAAGCTGAGTTAGAGAGTGGTGTTAATTTAGATAGACTTTGGAGTAAACAACAAGACTTGCAGAGAGCGATTAGTAAGGAAACAAACCGTTTGAATGATCTTAAAGAAGTCGGCGATAAGTATATCAAAATCATTAACAGTATCGCTCTAGATTTCAAGCAGCTAGATACGGCAGAGTATTCCTCTCTTTTTCCTGAACGTATTCAAAAGAAAATCAAAGTTAATCGAATGATCTTAGAGATGCAAAACTCAATAGAATACGAGCCGCTGTAACTGACTGAATACGTTGTGGATTTTATGACTGTTACTGACATTCGAGCAGAAGAGATTTGTCGAAGTCGAAGTGAATGCAACCTACATGCTAGACAGATACAGACCGACTTATCATATTGAATTATTATAAAAATAGGTAAGTGAGTGACAAAAAATGAGTTCTGAGTCATAGGCTAGAACGTTTTGGGGCACAAACGTTTTAAAGTCGTAGCACTAAGGCGTTCTTGTCCCAAAGTATGGTGTGGTAACACATCTCTGGACAATTCCGTGTCAGTGACTTTTCTAAATTAGTATTTAATGAATAACTACAGGTATAACAAAGTAATTGTTGAGCGCTAATGGGAAGAATTGGTTTATGGTGCGAAAGCAACTGAATTCATATAAAATAGCATAACTAATTGATTCCTATATTTATCAGAGGCAAAGATGAAAAAAACTTTAATTGCAATCAGCTGTACAGCGATCATCGGTGGTGGTGCCTTGGTTGCCAATAACATGTTGATTAAGAATGCAGTAGAAACTGTGACCAGTGAAGTTGAAAGCTCACTAATTGGACTAAAAAACCAATTCATTGATGCCCAACTGATCGATACGGAAATCAACAATAACAATATCAAGCAGAATTTCGCTATCTACATAAACAATGGTTCAAAAAGACTTCCTGAACCAATCTACCTAAGCCACACAGCAACGGTTGCGCCATTCGGACTTAGCGTTGAAGGTAATTTTAGTCTCCCGAAGGATAAAGGACTTACCTCAACGTTAATCAGAGAGGTAGCAAGCTTAAATGAAAGCATAAAATACACATTCGATACCAGCAATCAGTCTTTAGATCTACAAAGCAACTTCTCACTTGGAGAAATCAATACAGGCCGCTCAAGCAACTTCAAACTTGGCGATGTTGAGATTCTGTTTAAAGGCAATAAAGAAGCCTTCACTACATCCACAAAAATTGACGGAATTAGAATCTCTGAAAGAAGAGAACAGGCCTATATAAACGGCATTGAGCTTAAGTCAAATATCACTAATGACACCCATAATACTGAAATAATTGCAAATGATGGAGGTTTCAACGATCGATCTGGTGGATTTAGCTTCAAAGACGCGAAGTTTCATTCAGCAATTACAATTGAAGACAATACGAGCCTGAAGCTTGATTGGAAAGTTGACTCACTAGATCTTCAATCTCCAAACATCACCCAACTATCGAACAAACTTGGCTTAAGTGGTGAGATTAAAGGAGTTAATACTCAAGAGCTTAATAGCTTCATCGGTTTGATTGAAAGAAATCCTACAGAGGAAACAATTGAGGCTGCTTTTAAATCCATAATAGGTAATGGGATCAAATTCGAGAATATCAACATCTTCGTTAATGACTCAAGTTCCGATGGAGAAATTGAAATAATGCCTAAAAATTATAAAGGCTTAACTAACCGAGAATCAGAAGAGGCATTTGAGAAGTCCCTTAAAGTTGACTTCAATGTCACTATCACACCAAAGCTAGTTAAATTACTTGAAATCAACCAAAACGCATTGGACAGACTGTGGAACGAAGAAGAGTCAGGTAACTACACCACAACGATCAAGCAATCACTTGGGAAGACATTCATCAATGGCGTCGAAGCGAACTAACATTTCGTTCAAAAGTCTATTGCCGCCTTGCTATTTGAACATGCTAGGCGGCATGAATTCTCAGCTAAAGTACCAAAAGTACTCCATATATAGTAACGCCTTTCTTCACCGCATAAAATTAACTCAAAAGTTTTAAATATCCCTATGGTCGATACTGCATATCTGAGAAATTCTGAAGGGTAGACTCGGTCGGATTACCTCTTATAGGGTTAATATATATAAACACGATATTTACTATCTCGAACTCTAACCAACAATGGGGCATTTTCGTGTTTCATACCCCGCCATCACATCTCTGGACAAAAGTGTGTCAACGGTTTTGCTAAATTAGCAAATTACGGATTAGTCTACGTACTGCAAATTGCTTTTCTAGCTCTATGCGTTTATAGTCTTCACCAGTTTGAGGGAGTAGCTATTTTGCTTTGCTAGCATTGCAAAAGGTTGTGTCAACATATTTGACTAGACGTCATGGTGCAACCAGTAGTTTTTAGTACCTACCCAGCGAGACTCGAACAACTTACACACTTTATGCGAGGGCTAAGTGTGGGGTTGTTCGTGTTTGTTATAAGCCCTCTGAATACTTTTTCTATGACTGTTTTTTTACTCCCATCGTTAGCGTTATCAATCGGCTTAGTTTTAGTGGCATTCAGTGCAGATCGGCTTATTTCTGCATCTGCAACCTATGCCAAGCATTGCAACATATCATTGATTTTTATAGGTATGACTGTTGTTGCGTTTGGAACATCGGCCCCCGAATTACTCGTATCCGCCGTTGCTGCTTTAAATAATGCAGGAGAGTTGGCTGTAGGCAATGGTATTGGTTCTAATATTATTAATATTGGTCTTGTGCTTTCCATTGCTGTGTTAATGGCTCCCATCCAAGCTAACAAGCGCTTTATCAAAAAAGAGTTTCCGATATTGGCAGGATCAATGCTGATCTGTAGCGCACTGATGTCCACAGGAAAGCTAAATATTACAGACGGTCTATTATTGGTGATTTTTCTAGCCGTATACTGTTTCTATTTAGCTAAGTCCGTAAGACAAGGTGAGGTTTCTGAAGATGATCTCGAGTTCTTGCCATTAACTAAAAAACGAGCCGGGTGGGAAAGTTTAGTGATGTTGTTACTGCTGTTAACCTCATCGCGGTTAATGGTCTGGGGAGCGGTTAACTTGGCTCAACTAGCTGGTTTGAGCGAGCTTACCATTGGATTGACTATAATTGCATTTGGGACAAGCTTACCCGAACTGGCGGCTGCGATTGCTGGAGTGCGCAGAGGAATGTACGACATTGTATTTGCCACTGTAATAGGCTCGAATATTTTCAATTTATTGGGAGTAATCGCTATACCTTCGATAGTAGGTCAAGAGTTGATCATTCCAGAGCAAGTCGTAAGCCGAGATATTCCTTACATGATTATTTTAACAGGGGTATTAGGTGTAATGCTTGCTGTTCCCTTGCTTAAATCACAATCATCGAGTAACAAACAAGCCACTTACACTCTTCATCGTTGGGGAGGTACTTTGCCATTAATGATATTTATAGCTTACCTAACAAAAGTAGCTAATTCGGCATTTTAGGACCTCGAAGAACATAGTTTCGAATTCTGTTAACTAACATCCGAAAGACAACATTCACCTTTATATCCTCCCCAACAGTTAATGCTGTTGGGAGATAATCTTACTATTTCTGCCAACATGTTTAGGTTCAATACCCAGAGTGTTTATCCGTTTCTAACATTAGAAAATTTTGGATAATCTCAGCAGACTCGCTTAACGAAGAGCAATTACTCTAAGTGAGAATGGGGCACAAACGTGCTAGAAAATGCCACGGGTAAACACATTATAGCTAACTCATTGTTGGAAATGGTTTAGAGCGTATACATCATGTACTTCGGAATTCTATTTCTCTGACCTGAACAAGCTAACAATTAACATAAGCTCAAACGTCTCTGCATACATCTATTTCTTCGTGAGCTACTAGTAGGTTCATGAGTCAAAGTAGCGAAATGAAATATTTTGCTATTCCATCTCTCAAACTTCTTCCTCCCCCTGTCGCATTAATATAGTACTTACCAGTAGCATCAAGCTTTAACGCACTACAGTTACTCCAATGCTTTGCAGCCTTATCATAGTCTAGATGAGCAAGAACCTTTGCTGATTCACTTACGGAATCAGCAACATCAACTTCGTGTAAATGATGAATAACCAGACCTAGCGCTTGCCAAACTTGAGAAGAGCAATGAAAGCCGTCAGGGTCTTTCTCAAACTGCGTCCCAAGAGTCGATAACCAGACTTTCAAAAAATCGATAATTAACTGTTTGGTTTCATTGATGAGTTCTTCTGTAATTATCTTTTTGTTTGGAAGTTTTTGGGGTAAAGGAGTAGTCAACCTTGCGCTTTTTCCGCCAATGGCGGCTAGTACCAATCCGGCCATCGATGTTTGAGTCGTTACATATGAATCATTTTTTGTAAGCCGAGAGGATATCGACATCCCCCCGAACTTCTCTATATTGATCGCTCTAGCTATATCCGTTACAGCTAACATAATTGGATGAGTTTCGTCCTCATATACTCCGAGTGACATTGAATGAATTCTAGTATCAAGGTTGTTGTATGAGTTAAGTAGTGAAACTATCTCGCGCTTGCGTATATTTTCATTGCTTCTGTAAATGACGTTAATAAGAGTCGGCAACATAGCGATCTTAGAGTTAAGGCTTTCAGCTTTTTGTTCGTCAATACCTAGGGCTGGAGATCTAACAATTTCAGATTCGTATTTGGTAATCGAAGTGTATGCGGCTATCGTTTGTATATCATTGATTATATACGCTTTTTTTGGAGAGTAGGTTATTGATACTAAACCCGGTGTCTCATCTATAACCTCTTTAAAACACTCTTCTACTGCAATTGTTACAGTCAATAACGGATTCATACCAGTGTTATTCAATAAGCCTAATAAGTAGCTTTGAACTCGCTTAACTTCTGATAAGTTGACTGGTCTTGACATATCAGCAATTATGTTTTGTGCCCCTTCCAACACGTCAGGTAGCGAACAAAATTCAGAGATCTCAGAAAGAGGGAGCGTACACTGAAGAGAACTAGCCTCTCGACCAAAAGGGGCGACACCAATTCCTCTTAACGTTACAACGTCTTTTTTTATCATTATTTAAAATTCTTACAGTTCTTATCCTCATAACTTTACCAAAAAATTTAAAAAAACATTTGATCGGGGCTTCGCCCCGATCAATAATTCGTCACCTTCTTAAAAAACTAAACAAATATGAGGCAATTAATTTGGAAATGACTATCCCTGCGCCAACTATGCGACATGGAGTCACTAGAAAACTAGTATATGGTTCATCCAGTGAAGGCAGTTTCAATGGTGTTAAAACTTTCTTAGCACATATGACATTATCTGAACTATTGAGGAGTTGTTCGTTAGACCTTACCCCCGAACACCTAAGACCAATATATGATGATATTCAGCGAGTTGCGACACCAAGACGTCGAAATGGATTTGAAGATTTTTGCTACAAACATTTAAGTGGTACAACTGATATTGGTAGTGTTATTCCACCTGTTTTAGTGGGCTGCATGCATGGCGTTAGTTTTGAAAAATCTGGTCAAATTAACTTAAGTGATTGGTTAGAAATAGAGACTGAGAATACATTTGTCATTGATGGTATTGGAAGGCTTAGTACTGGCGGGGCAGTTATCGGGGGGTTCGATAACTTCTTGCTTCAGGTAAGTCGAGATTCAAGCGCACGCCTTGCTCGACGAGCCGAAATCCGAGACCAAATGGCATCATTAGAAATCCCGGTAATGTTCATTTTCAAAGATTCTGGAGGAGCTTTAACAGAAGATGAATTTGCTCAGATGTTTGTCGACGTTAACGGCCAACAACAACCGCTAACAATGAACAAACTAATGAAAGTGCTTCGCTCAGATCCAGTAACCAACCTCGCTCGTGAATTAGGTGAGTTACCTGTTATTGTCTCTCACGGCGGAATGTCGATAGAGGGAGAGAAGATTACAGAGTCTAGCGAATACATTATGACCTTAAACTCATTAACTCGATTTGTGCTTGGAGGTATTGGTGGGTTTAGTATGCAGAGTCGATTAAAAGGAACCAGAGAAATGCCTGACGGTGCACTTTTGGGAGATACACATGTCAATACAATTAAGAGCGATCTGATACTTTTTCTCGAAACATGGATCTACGAGCAAGGAGATGACTTTTCAATGAATAGAAACGGTTTTCAACTTGTTACGACACTGATTCAGTCTTTGGGTTTGGTGTTTCATCAGGTATGGAATAATTGTATTGACCTCACTCCTGCGAGTCGCACCAATCATATTTATTCTGTAGCTGAAAAATTAGGTCGTTTGGACTATTCGAGAAGAGCTCGACATTGGTCAGAGTGTTCGTTTCTTGCTTTATCTGAAGACGGAACATATAAAGTCGCTTCTGGTGGTTCAACTACGAGGAAGTATTTTGCTCAACATCTATGTAAAAAAGCTGGATTATCATACACCTAAAATTATACTCATTAATTAGATCTTTTGTGCCACAAAACTTTATTATAGACTGAGAACGTGTTGGAGGGGTCATACCCCTCTAACACGACTAATCAGGTTTCATACGTTCAATGTCAAACTTAGCCGCTATAAATAGTAGCTAAGACTCGATCTGACATATCGATGAAAAATCATGGTTAGTTAGTATAGGTTAACTTGCAAGCGACTTACGACATTCGCAGAAACACCTTTGTCGAGTAGACGACAC
>NZ_JBFRTN010000058.1:0-12470 GCF_041474095.1 Vibrio sp. 10N.222.54.A3 | reverse complement strand
CTCCTCCTACTCGATTGTGACTCTTTAAAACTGATTTAGCTGATGATGTTAGGCACAAACACTAACGAAGCAGCAAACGTCGCAGTGGTGTTTTTTCGATTCCAACAACCAACCCGAAGCTCAACAATACGGTGCCAAAAAATACCGTAACGTCTTTTGCCAATTCCGTAATGCCTAAAACTCCACAGACATTGAACAACACGATAATGATCAGCAAATGGCTGACGTAGATACCTAGCATGCGATTTGAAATGGCGCGAACCCAAGCGTAGTTACCCATGTTTGGATTTGCTAAAAGCCACATGAACACGCCCATCCCCCATAGCGCCGTGCCAAACAAGAAATCATTCATGTTGAATCCGACGTCGAACGTGGTGAGCCATGATGCCTCAGCAAAATGAATCAACATGCCTAACGCTAATAACCCCAACGCTTTAGTTGATGACACCTTCCATTGATTCTGACGAATAAGGAAACCTAAGGTCACCATTAACGTGCTAAAGAACGGGCCATTACGTGTGAAGAAAGGTGCTTCTAACCCGGTTAGCGTTGCGTAGCTGCCCGCTAAAACACCATAGACGTAAAGTGCAATTGCCGCTGGTAATAGCAGTTTGTCGAGTTTCATTTCGACTATCAAAGCAATGATCAAAACTGCACATACGAGAGCGGGAATAAACCATAAATGAACCAATCCACCCTCTAAGAAAGAGTTAAGTGGCGTGTTCATTAAGAAACCCCAATAGCCTTGGCGCTCACCTAGGTAACCAAACTCTTCTACCTTCGCGAGGTTGAATGGCATCACTAAGCAAATGATGCTCCATGCTAACCAAACCTTAAGCAGTGGTTTAGAGTAATTAATGACGGTTTGCCACGGGGAGGCAGTCAGCTTAGGCTGAATAAGATAACCGGAAATTAGGAAAAACAGAGGTACCGCAAAACGAGCGGTTTGGTTGAGTACATAACCGATCCAAGGCACTTCATCTATTTGCCAATAAGTGAGTGCCACTTGGCCATGTAAGCCAATGATCGCCAAGATAGCAATCACTCGACCCAACTCAATACTGGCGATGTGTTGTGAAGGCGTATGTTGAACGGAAGACATATCAGATCTCTTAGTAAAATTTTTACGAAATCTAGCAGTCTTTATGCCCAACCAGTTAGTCTTAAATCAAGGCTTATGACCTTTGTTTCAAGGCTTGTGTCGGTTTTTTGAAGCCTGTCGCAGCTATATTAAATCCATTGCAGTAAGTAAAAAAATACCGAGAGTACAAGTGATAAGAGAAACAACAGTAGTAAGCGCGATGATGTTAGCCGCCAGTGTTGAGTTTCCTCCCATCGCACGAGCCATAACGTAGCTTGCTGCTGCCGTTGGTGCTGCGCTCATCAAGAAGATAAGCCCTAGATCGAGCCCTTCAAATCCTAAGTACCAAGCAGCCAATGTAATTAGTAACGGTGAGGCAATTAACTTGTAGCTAGAGGCGAACCACGTAGACAACTTTTCTTGTTTGAGCGAACTAATATCTAGAGAACCACCAGTACAGAGCAGAGCCAAAGGTAACGTCATGTTGGCAAAGTATTGACCAGCGTCAGTCACCATTTTTGGAATGGGAATTGAAAGTGCATAGAAGACGACCGCTAAGAAGATAGCGATGATTAACGGGTTTTTGGTGATGGACTTGGCGATCACTTTAATCGCTTTCGCGCCGGTGTCTTCGCCTTTTGGTGTGAGTGCAATTACGGCTTGAATATTATACAACACGGTTAGGGATGCGACATAGATAGCCGCCAATGCCACGCCTTGGTTGCCATAGATATTAGCCACATAGGCGAGGCCGATGATCGCGGTATTAGCGCGGAATCCACCCTGGACAATCACACCTTGATCTTTCGAGCCTTTGAATACCAATTTGGTCGAGAAAATAGTAAACAAGAAAAAGACAAAGTTAGCGATGACGCCAAACGCAACTAACGCGCTACTGGCTGAAAAGTTGTGATTCGATTGAACAATACTCAGAAATAGCATTGCGGGTAGTGTGACTTGAAACACCACCTTGGACGCGACATCAATGAAATTGTCATTGATTAAGCCGATTCGCTTAAGCATCACACCAAGAAACAGCATTAAACAGATAGGACCTGTAACTGACGCCGAAAACGCAAACTGTTCCCAAAGTGTGTTCATTGTTTTTCCTTTGTTAGTCGATCTCAATTTCCTTTGAATACTGTCGCATTTTTCCACAGTTCTTTGATAAGACAAAATGAATACCAAGGGTTAAGTAAAAAACTTGAAAAAAAGTACGAACGTGCTAAAAATAAAGCATCAGATTTATTGTTGGTGAATAATGAGCAAAGGAAAGATAACCAAAGAGTATATTTTGAGCCATGCATTCGCACTTGCGAGCGAAAATGGTCTCGAGAGTTTGACGATTGGCGAATTAGCCAAGCAGTGTGGTATGTCTAAGAGTGGATTGTTTGCGCACTTCAACTCTAAAGAGAACCTGCAACTCTCTGTACTCGAATATTCCAACGCCATATTCACTGAAAGAGTCATCATTCCGGCGAGAGAGTTGGGCGACGGTGATATTGAAGCCAAGCTTAAACAACTGCTCGATAACTGGCTGGGTTGGAATCATTCATTCCAAGGCAGTTGCATGTTTATTGATGCTTGGAAAGATGCTGGCAGTGAAACCTCTGTGATTCAGAAGGCACTGCAGAAAACCATTTCAGTGTGGATTGATTACTTGACGATTCAGGTAGCAAAAGCGGTTGAGAGCAAACAGTTCAGAGCCGATTTAGATCCAAAACAGGCAACCTTTGAATTATATGGCCTTTATTTGAGTGCGAACTTGTTCTACTCGTTACGAGGCCAACAAGCGAGCCACACCCACTTTTGGAGTGGTGTACAGCGCTTAATCGCTAGCTGGAAAGTCGCTTAATTCGTTTTTAAGCGGAGCATTGCTTAGGTAAGTTAAGCTAGGTAACAATGACAAATAATTTTAAGAGAAATGGCGGAAAGCTACGATAAACTTCTATAAGTAGCATCAGCGCCATTTTTTATATTAACAAATAGCACGGTCGTTCGATTTTTAGGGCCGAGCTCGATCCGCCAGATGATGATGGCGATACAAGGAACGGTCATGAGTGACAAAATCTATTTTAATACATCGAACAAGTTCAGCTTCAAGCGCAGCCTAATTGGCGCTACAACCAATCTGCATTACATCTTAGCGCCGAGCCACGCAAAGAAAACGGCACGTAAACTACTGCTCACTCCAATGCGTACCGAGCAAAAAAATGCTGATCCAGAAGGGCTGATCAAGAGTGAAATCAAAGGCCGTGATGGTGTGCTAAAAACGTACTCTCTAGGTACTGGCCCAGTTTGGGTGCTTACCCACGGTTGGTCAGGCACCGCGAGTCAGTTTTTTCCTTTAATGGAACACATCGCCGCGAAAGGTTTTACGGCCTTGGCTTACGATCATCCTGCTCATGGTGGCAGCGATGGCGTGCATGGTCATATCCCTGCGTTTGTGAACGGCTTAGAGGCGATTCTAGATTCGGTTGGTGAAGTAGCAGGTTTAGTCGGTCACAGTATGGGTACGGCTTCTGCGTTGGAATGTAAGCACGTTAAATTGGAAAACAAACCTTTGTTGCTAATTGCTCCTGTGTTGGATTATTTAGAAAATCTATTTGGCAGCGTGGCTCGTTCTGGTTACTCAATGAAGCTGTTTGAGGCGGTCGTGGGTGAAGTGGAAGAACAGTTTAACTACCCAATTCAATCTGTTGATCCCTATGGAAAGCTTGCGCTTCGTGAGTCTCAGACGATCATTGTTCATGATGAGCAAGACAAGTTTACTAAGTTTGATGTGTCTCAGCGTGCCGCTAATGAAATGGGTCGCGTTACCTTGATTGCGACTCAAGGCCAAGGCCATGGGCGAGTAATGAAGTGCCCACAAGTATTTGAGAGCTTTGATAACTTGATTGGCTAAGTCTAATACCAATCGTAGTAAATAACTGTTCACCCTAGCTTGTTAAAAATCTCGATAACGTCGTTAGATTTTTTGATTGTAGAATAACTACTTATCGAAACTATTTATTGAAAAGAGCAGCCTTGTTCTCAAGCTTTTTTCCTGCGCTATTTTTGAACACTTGCTTACTGTGATTGGTATAACGAGCGCAAGCAAGTAGAACGCCAGTTAAGAAAACAAATAATAAAAAGGCCAACCAGACATTCTCTGGTTGGCCTTTGCTTTAGGGATTTAGTTGATGCTTAGTCAGTATTTAACTAAGCACTATTTTTAGTTAGCAGCTTGCAGGACCGATCTCTTTCCACACGCCCCATTGGCCTGTCGTTGTTGGATCTTCACCGGTTGTCCACCATTTCGCTTCCCAAACCTTACCGCCTTGAGTCACTTGGTCGCCGCCAGTGTAGACCGCACTTGAATCCCAAGCGTTAGTACACGTACCGCCGCCTGTGGTTTTCTTAAGCACTTTCACTGAAGTAGCCGCGACTGATGTCTCTGTGCCATCGCTGACTGTTACAGAGAAGTTCAGCGTTGTATCTTGCGTGTATTCCGCCGCCACAAAGCTTACTGAAGAACCTTGAACCGTTGCATCAATACCAGCAGGTACATCCCACGTGAAGGTCAATGTGTCTTGCTCAGCATCGCTCGAAGCTGAAGCATCAACCACGACTACATCACCCGCATTCACTTCAGCCGGAGCCGTAACCACAGCAACTGGTGCTGTATTGACTGGGCCTGTGTCTTTAGGAGTTACCGTTACAACAACGGTGTCAGTTGCAGTAGCACCTTCGTTATCAGTTACCGTTAGGCTGAATGTGAGTACTTCTTGTTGAGCGACTTCAACCACATCGAAGCTTGCAACAGCCGCATTCGCGTTGGCCAGAGTTACTGCCGTTCCGCTTACTTGTGACCAAGCATAGCTCGCAATCGTACCGTCGCTGTCTTTTGAAGCGCTACCGTCTAGAGAAACAGAAGCTGGGCCTTCAACCGATTGGTCTGCGCCCGCTGCTGCGGTTGGTTTACGGTTTACAGGATCAGTAGTTCCACCTGCTAGACCTTCATGCATCGCATTTAGGATATCGCCGTTATCCGCATCAATTTCCCAAGAGAATAAACCCGCAAGGCCAAGGCTACGAACGTATGCGCCTTTTGCTTTTACCGAGCGGTCATCATCAAATGTGATCAGCTTGCCTGAAGTACGGTTCCAAACGTAAGGCGCTTCTGCCATTTCGTCGTAACCATATTCAAAGCCGTTGATGCCTTGGTTGTTTGCACCAAGCATGTTCGCTTTAATGCCTTTGTAATCGATAACGCCATCTTCCCATACACCCTGAGCAGAGCTGCCGGTCAGTTTGCCATTACCTACGCCAGTCATTGGGTCGCTTGGATCTGAAAGTGATGATGGTAATACGCCTTCCCAACCACGACCGTACATCGCTGTACCAACCACAAGTTTGTTCGCTGGAACACCTTGCTCAAGCAGCAATTGGATGCCGTTGTCTGTGGTGTAAGCAGGGCCAGTGTACTGTTCGCCATTTTCATCAAGGCCTGTGCCATCACATTGACCAGGGCGCATGAAGTTACCGCAGTTGAGTGCTGTTTGGTGACCTAACACGTTGTTCCAACCGCCGTAGAAGTCGTAAGTCATTGCGAAGATGTAATCCATGTATTGGATAGCATCGCCGTAGTTCACGTCTTCAATCTTATCGTGACCAACACCGATCGCTGATGTTAGCTCGTAAGTACGGCCGTTCTCCGCTTCTAGCTCATCCAACATAACGCGCAGTTCTGCCATCAATGCAATGTAAGCAGGGCCGTCATTCACAGGGTCACCAAGATCGGGAGCAGCACCGCCTCCACCAGGGAATTCCCAATCGATGTCTACACCGTCGTAGAATTTCCATGTGTTGAGGAATTTCTTAACCGACGCAACGAAGGTGTCGCGGTTCGCTTTTGTAGTGAAATCGAAGAACGGGTCAGACAGTGTCCAACCACCAATCGATGGAATGATTTTTAAATCAGGATTACGCTGCTTAAGCGCCATCATCATCGCGTAGTTACCCTTGATAGGGGAGCTGTATTCGTGCCCTGCTTGCGGGAAACTTTTTTGGAAAGCGGCCCAAGGGTCATGAATCACCACTTCATAATCGTTAACGCCCTGACACGCTGTCATGAGTGCGTTGTAGCTGTTACCGCCTACTGATTTCACTGATTCATTAGGACCACAAATTGGGATGAAGCCATAAAGGATATGGGTCAAGTTATCAGCGGGAAGGTTATCGACTGTGTAATCACGGCCATAGATGCCCCACTCAACAAAGTAAGTACCTACTACCGTGTTTGGATCTGTGTTGTATGACTTGTTGTTCGGGTCCACATTCATCGCAAGTGGCGCTAAGTGTGAGCCATCGGTATCTGCGATTGTGATCTGAGCGGGTGCACTCTTGGCACAGCCTGTTTCGTCACACGCTTCGATTTCCATCTGAAATAAGCCGCCTTGGCCGTATTCGAATGAAGCTGTCGTTTGGCTGCCAGTTATAGGGCCAGTGGCCACTTTAACGCCATCAAAGTAGATGTTGTAAGTGTTTCCTGACGTTCCGCTCCATTGGTTGAATTTAACGTCGACCTTTGCTTTGTCGTGATATTGAACCATCTGGTTATAGCCAGAAGTCGTTTCCATCGCGAGTTCAATTTTAGAAAACTGTAGGTTGTTGGAACCGTACATGTCGATGCTAGGTGCTGTTGGTGCAGCTAATGCTGTACCTGATAGCGCTAGAGCAATGCTTGCCGCACAGGTATTAATACGAATCATACTATTTCTCTCATTCCTTGAAGGTTACGAGAACCAAATGGCCCCATAAACGGCTCCAATCAGTTTTGAAGGAGCTTCCCAGTCAGTATTCGAGAGAGTTTTAATTTTATAACTGAAAATAAATCCGTTTTCGATGGACAACTAAAAAATATTGTTTCGTTACAATTCTGTTGCTTAATGAGTGAGAGGCTGAGTCCATGTTTTATAAAATAAAACATCCTTCAGAATGAAAATCTCATAAGTGAAATTACGCGACATGAAGTTATGAAAAGATGCGACAAACTATAAGAAAATATCGTCATTTGAAGGGGAGTCACAGAGTTGGATGTATGAAGCTGAGATAGGTTGCGTGATAAATACAGTGCTTATTCAAAAAACTAAGGGGTTTATCGTTTGAATTGCTCCGCTAATGAAGCGCGTCGTTGCTGCATAACACTGTGGGTATCACCCGCGGCTGTGTCTTCATAGCCCTCTTTAATGAACTGTTGTGAAGGGACGCTCGGAACGAGTCGTTTTAAACGAGGGGAATCGTAGGTACCACTTATCGTATAAACCGTTGACCCAGAACCTGTATTTATGGTGACAACTTTGCCATCAAAATCAAATGAAGTACTGATGAAACGATGGTTCATCATCACGCCATTGTCGGAAAGAGTCAGGATGTCGGTTTTGTAAGGTGGAGCGCCAATCTCTATCCATGTGCCGTACACATTACTTGGGCTGACGGATTGCTGGTGGGTTTGATAGGCGAAATACCCTGCAGTGAGAGCAATAATAGCGGCAACCAATAAGAAAATGTAACGTAACGAGTTGGCAAATAGATCTGCTATTTTGGTGCTCTTTTTCGCCATGTTCTCGTCTTTTCCTTACTCATACTGCCTTAAATACTATAAATTAAAACCTTAGTTTGCAAAGATAGTTGCGAGAGTTAGAAGCAGGATCGAATGTTCTAGATAAATGGGTTGCTTTGGCTAATTTTAAGTCTTTCTGATGACATTCGTTTAGTCAATGCATCTCTATTGTAGAAAAGACTTAAGCTATGCGTATTTATTTCTTGTAGGAATGTCGTGAATTGGTTAAAACAATTATCACGTGAATTTACGCATAGGCTGATTCATTGAAGCCCAATAATTGCAATTTGAAGATAACAAGGAAGTACAATGATTAAAGAGAATACATACTTTGATGGTGGCGTTAAGTCGTTAGCGTTTAATCAGTCTGGTGCTGATGTGAGTGTTGGTGTGATGGCTGCTGGCGAATACACATTCGGTACCGCAGCTCCAGAAAAGATGACCGTTGTAAAGGGTGCTCTGATTGTAAAGCGTGTTGGCGATGACGATTGGACGACATACCAATCTGGTGAGTCTTTTGACGTTGCGGGCGATTCTTCTTTCGACCTACAGGTAAAAGAAGCAACGGCTTATTTGTGTGAGTACTTATAAGAAGTTGTGTTTTAGTTTCTGACTAATAAGAAAAAACCACGCTCTAAGAGCGTGGTTAAATAAGTGATAGTAACCGGCAGTGGATAGTGTCACTTGTTTTTACAGTCATCAAATGGACGACTAAAATTCGTTGTTCGTTGCAAAATCTCTTCAATCTTCAATCTTCAATTCAAATCTCAAGACAGACATCTGTAAATCAGTAAGTCTCAAATACGCCGTTGTTGTAATCCTGAATCGTCTGTTCAATCTCTTCCATCGAGTTCATGACAAACGGACCATAGTGCACAACCGGTTCATTAATCGGCTGACCAGAAAAAATCAGTACACCTGAATCTTCTAGGCTTTCTAAAGACAACAATTCAGCCTTGGTGAGTAGGGCAAGCTGACCTTGATTGATCACTTTGTCGCCGATCTTAACGCTGCCTCGGTACACGTAAGTCATGGCATTGTGATTAACTTTGGTCCCTAACGTCACTTTTTGCCCTGAATTCGCCCGCCAATCCGCGACGCTTAATGGCACACCTGTTGTTTGTAATGGCCCCTGCGCTTGTAAAGTGTCTACATCATTTTGGTTATACAGCTCAAATCCACCTGCAATCACTCGTAATAAACCGCTTTGCTCATCTGGATGTTCTGCAATGCTTTCACTTTGGAAATCATGGTATTGCGCTGGCTGCATTTTGTGTGTTGCTGGTTGGTTTATCCAAATCTGAAAGCCGTGCAACGTACCTTCTTCCATCATCGGCATTTCACTGTGAATCACACCACGCCCCGCGGCCATCCATTGTGCGCCACCGCTGCGAAGTTCACCGACATTCCCCATATGGTCTTTGTGTTGGAAGTGACCTTGGAGCATGTAAGTGAGCGTTTCTATCCCACGGTGAGGATGTGGAGGAAAGCCGCCAACATAGTCTTTGCTTTCATCCGACTTCAGTTCATCAATCATTAAAAATGGAGAGAAACGTGCGTTATTAAAACCTGCGAGTCGTTGGATTTTGACGCCATCACCATCTGAGGTGGCATGTGCTGTAATCACATGATCTACTGCTCTTACATTCGTCATTTTGAAACCCTCATAAACTTGAATAGCTGTAGTTTATGTAATTTGATTTAAAAAGAAGATGGCACAGCGTTGAGTGACTTATTCGAAAATCTTGAACAGGTAACAATATGAAATTATGTCTATACTCAATAGAGAGTATATCGCCAAGGAGGCCGCTATGGCAGTTCAGCAAAAACATGGCGAAAGGCATGGTCGGATAGGTTTTGATAACGACTTTACAACGGAGCAAAGCCAGCGCTTTACAGAGGTTGCAAACAGCGCGGTTAAACGCCGCGTGAAAAAACGTGAGATAGAAGCGCCGTTTATTCAGTCAGCTAAGCAAGCCGCTTTTAAAACCGTGGTGAGGCGACCTAAAGGGAATAACCCAAACCGAACACGTCAAGTCATATGGATTATTATGATCGGGTTAGTGAGTCTTTGGCTTATGTACCTTGCAGGTTAGCAGCGCCGCTCCGTTATAGGAATGGCTAGCGTTGGCGCGTTTTTAATAGCGTAACATTGTTCCCTTCGATCTTCGCTTCAAAGCAATCTTCAAGTTCAGATGAATCCGGTGCTGAGCTAACAAGGCTCGTTGGTAGTTCTTCTATCAGGGTCGATACTGGGTTGTCGTGATAATAAGCATATCGGTTTTTTCCTGAATGCTTGGCAACATACATCGCTTTATCAGCACATCTCGTCAGCTCATGTAATTCTTGGGCATCTTGCGGATACAAAGCAACCCCAACACTTAACGTCAATTCCTTGATTCTCTCGTTTGTTTGGCAGCCGCTTTCGAACAGCCCGCAGATCCTATCTAGAATGCCGTCTAGATCTTTACGAGTTGGCACATCGTAGAGCATCAGAACAAACTCGTCTCCAGCAAAGCGCGCGATGGAATAATCGTATTCATGGCTTTTTCTGTCTCTGGTTCGAATGTTGTTGCTCAAGCGATTGGCAAAATGCTGTAAGACACTGTCTCCCACATCGTGCCCGTAGCTGTCGTTAATGCCTTTAAAGTCATCTATATCCAAAAAGACCAATGCCGTAAGTGATCGCTCACTATCCACGGTGGCTAGTTTTTCTGTCGCCCAGCGTTCAAAGCTCCAACGGTTTGCCAAGCCGGTTAACTGATCTCTGTAAGCGAGATCTTCAATGCCTTCTTTATACAGGCGTTGAATATAACTGACGGCTTTTGTGTAGTAATAGGCGGATGTGTGGCACACCAAGCTCATGGTAAATAAGCTAAGGAAAAATCTGTGTGTGCTGTTAAATGGTAAAGAAAAATTGTTGGGCATTGCTGTAATCAAGGTGCTGATGAACAGGCAAAACGAGGTGCTGAAGATTATGCCAATTCTGAAATCATTAATGAAAATGACCGCGGCCAGAATTGGGTAGAGCCAGAGGATGCGATCTGGGATGGCGTGACTGTACAAGAATAGGATGACGCCCTGAACTAGAAGAATACCACTCAGAATCAATTCGGAATACTCAGGATTGATGACTTTTCTTACATATAAAGCGTTAGAAATGGCAATGATGGCGAAGCACAATTCGAATATTGACAGCGTGTAATGCTCGCCTTCGAAGTAAGCCCAAGTATAGAAAATGAATAACGCAGCGGCAGTCAGTGAAAAGGAGTGGACAATTTTTTGCTTGCGGGTGGATCGTATGTCCGCCATTTCTTCTAGGTGCCTGCCGACGAGCCTTTTCATGTGATCTGTGCCAAAGTTTTTGATAATGGTGTTAATAGTAGATTAAATAACAAGCTATGCAGAGGCTTAGATGTCTATTTAGTGTGACTACTATCAAGGTTTCATATGAAAGGCTGTTCAATCAATTCCAAATAGTGATGTATATCACCGATGGTGCTGGTCATCTCTAGAAGATTAGATTTAAGCATCAAACTTGTAACCGTTGTTTGATGTTTATCTACTTGCTTTCCAGAGAGTTACTCCACATAGTTTGTAAACGACCAAAATTAAGAAAGGCTCATTATGTTAATTACCTTTAGTTGTAAAGCTCATGCTAGTGTCACGATGTTTGGTGAAGTCGGCCTCCAGTTCATCAAGATGCTTGGGCATAGCGGCTCCATCCCAGGTGCTATGGATGCTTCAGAGGTTCCTCAAGCTCTGGATAATCTACGTGCTGCTATTGCAGCAGAGCAAGTCCGTAGAGCATGAAAATACTGATGACGACAATGAAGAAGAGGTGGTTGAAGCGCCTGTTAATATCGGTAGTCGAGCGTTCCCACTGGTTGAATTATTAAAAGCTGCCATCAAAGATGAATGTGAAGTAATGTGGGAAGACGGTAGCGGCAAGCGACTGTAGTACGATTCACGCGAAACGTAACAAGCCTATTGAATCTATTTTAATCAGAATGAATGCTGAACCAGTATCGGACACACCATGACCATGGAGTTTTATGGTGATGAACCGATACTGGTGTTTTTTTAGTGAAGTAATCCACTCGTTTCTGTTTATTTACAAGGTTCGTCAGCCCTGAAATGAGTGACTTTTGTTATCGTAATATCAATCCATAACAGACCGTAAACAAAGTGATGCTGTTCACGCTTTCTTGACTCCCAATTCTGAACTAAGAATTTTTCCTAGTTATTCTAAGACCCTCTCTCATGCGGTCGATTTTTAGACTCCTTATTATTTCACGGTCAACTAACAAACAATGTATGGCCGCAATTATGCCGTGCAGACCTCACAAAAAATAAGAGAGTTCACAATGTTAAAGTTCCTAGATCAGGTTCGAAAACCGACGCTGGATCTTCCGGTCGAAACTAGAAGAAAAATGTGGTTTAAACCATTCCTACAATCTTACCTCGTCGTGTTCATTGGTTATCTAACCATGTATTTGATCCGTAAGAACTTCAATGTCGCGCAAAACGACATGATTTCTACTTATGGATTATCGATGACGGATCTAGGTCTTATCGGTCTGGGTTTCTCTATCACTTACGGTATCGGTAAAACCGTCGTTTCCTATTATGCCGATGGTAAAAACGGCTTTGTTTCCTAAATCAGGGAACTAATGCTTAAAGCTACGATCAGATCATCTAAGTTCACTCACATACTTAGAGCAATGCCAAAGCCTCGCTACAGAACAACTAACTGGAAACAATATAACCAAGCCCTAATCAATC
>NZ_JBFRTN010000057.1:0-53557 GCF_041474095.1 Vibrio sp. 10N.222.54.A3 | reverse complement strand
ATCTAAGCGGAGAAGAGCCACAGAGCTAATGATGATTAGTGGTTAATAAACTCTAATCCGCCTAGTTTATTTTTTAGTTTCTGAGACTAAATCATTCCTTCGAGATTGATAGGAAGCAAAACTCAGGATCAATTAGGAAATCTTCACAGTTCAGTGGCTTTAAATTCTGCCGCTTATCCACAGAGCCACAATCAAAATCTAGCCGCCTTGGTAAAGCATAAGTAAATTAGTGGGTTGACGTTCTCTGGGGGGGGGGGAGGGGAATGTTGCTATATCTTTGTGGCATAGAGAGGAATTGATGAAAACAAAATGTCCAACTTTTAGCCCACTACTTTACGTCCAACTTTTTAGCCCACCGTATGTCATTTCTGATGCTGTACCAGCCGTAGTGTTGATAGCGATAAGAGGCATCATTGGCTTTTCAGATTGGTCTACGCCTTCGTAGTCTGCAATCTTGCCGCCGTTAGAAGCAACCAGAGCAATGCCTTTTGCACAGTCGTGTGGAGAACCGCCACCTAGAGAAACAACGAAATCACAATCGTTGTCAGTCAGCAATTCAAGACCATCGTTAACGTTCGTGATGGTTGGGTTTGGTTGAGTGCCATCGAATACAACTGCGTCTACGCCTCGCTGGCTAAGAAGGTCTTGTACCTGCTTAACTACACCAATTTGATTCAAGATCTTATCAGTTACGATCAGACCTTTTTTAAAGCCTTGAGACTGAATACTATCAGCAGCATCCTTCAGACAGCCAGTACCCATGAAGTTGATTGTAGGGATGTAAAATGCAGTAGACATTGGAAAACTCCGTTAATTATGATTTTTAATTTCCTACATGTTGTCGGCATTCAAGTGGTCGACCATTGATCTGGAACAACTTTGAATTCGAACTACCACTTTGTGGCTAGTCGTTGTGATAGGGCTCATATAGCAATCGTTTTCATGGTTTTTGGCTGTGTTGATTGTCAGTAATAGATCGCGATAAATCGACTAAATTAGAGACAGTATGGAGCTCTATAACAATGAAAAATAAGGTTTTTCATTGAAAACTCTTCTAGTTAGGCTGGTGTCGACGTTTTATCTGAGTCATCGCTGCATTCAATTTCAGGTTCTTGTGACTCTTCAGAATCAAGCGTGTCTTCTGACTCCTCGTCATAGTATTTGACAAGAAAAGGGGTAAGCATGACAGACGATGGTAAAAAGTGCTTCATAGTACCTCCCGGTACCTAAGTGTATTTATTGTATGGTATTGGTTTAATATGTGGCAAAATTTGCGATACATCATGACTTGTGGCTTGTTTTCTATAAATTATTAGAACTATATTCAGGCTCACAAAATTGGTAGTAGAATGAACATCTGGTCTTTGAGCCAATGAACAACTAAAGATAAACGCAGCTCAACAGCGCGAATAATAGGAAATAAAATGAAGTACGATTGGATATTCTTTGATGCGGATGAAACCTTGTTCCACTTTGACGCTTTTCAAGGAATGAAGTTAATGTTCTCACGTTTTGGTGTGGATTTTAGCGAACAGGATTATTCCGTTTATCAAAAAGTTAACCTACCACTATGGGTCGATTACCAAGATGGTCGAATTACGGCTGATCAACTGAAACACACGCGCTTCGAAAGCTGGGCTGAGAAACTAGAGACAACAACTGCCGCTTTAAACAGTGCCTTTTTAACAGCGATGGCGGACATCTGTTCTTTATTACCAGGTGCACAAGAGTTGGTGGAGTCTTTAAAAGGCAAGGTGAACATGGGCATCATCACTAACGGTTTTACAGAGCTGCAGTCAATCCGTTTAGAGCGCACAGGAATGACGGATTACTTTGAGCACGTGATCATTTCTGAAGAAGTTGGGGTAGCCAAACCGGATGCCGAGATTTTTGAATATGCGCATAAGCTGGTTGGATTGCCATCTAAGCAAAGAATATTGATGGTCGGGGATAACCCACATTCCGATATTCTAGGTGGACTCGATTTTGGCATCGAAACGTGTTGGTTAAACAGCCAAGAAAAGGCAGCGCCAGCGGGTATCAATCCTCACTACCAAGTGAAGTCTTTGGCTGACTTGCAAGCTCTACTGCTGGCTTAGTGAATAGTTAACAACTGACCGCCACTAGCGAATACACAATCATAATCGGTTGATTTCTTTAATCGACCAATGTTTTGTAAATTGATTGGCGTTTCGTTAATTGACCAATGATTTGTTAATTGATTGATGCTTCGTAGATTGATAGATACTTTGTAAACAAAGTGTTGATGGCCGAGTACGAAAATGTACTCGGCCAATTATTTTGAACTTGGTTTTACCATAGAGTGACCATCAAAACAGATAAAGGAAAAGGTGTGCTGAAATCTCATCGTTATAGTTGCTGCGGTATTATCGCCATTTTACTATGGAGCTGCTTGATTGCTCTGTCTCGTAGCGTCTCAGAACAGCTAGGTCCAATTGGTGGTGCGGCCAGTCTTTATACGGTGAGTTCGCTGTTGTTGGTCTGTGTTATGGGGCTACCTAAGTTTTCACGCTTTTCTAAGTCTTATTTGCTGATTGGCGGCACCTTGTTCGTTTGTTATGAGATCTTCTTGGCTCTGGCTTTAGGAATGGCAAACAATAGACATCAAGCCTTGGAAATGGCTGTCATCAACTACTTATGGCCAGCACTGACGGTGTTATTTGCGGTGCTGCTGAGCGACAAGAAAATTAACTGGTTGGTTTACCCAAGTATCTTCTTGGCCTTCTTTGGCGTCGCTTGGAGCATCAGCGGCGATCAGGGGCTTTCTGTTGAACAAATCGCTGCCAATGTTGCTACTAACCCAAAAACTTATTCAATGGCGTTTTTCGGCGCGATTATTTGGGCGGTTTACTGTAATTACACTCAGAAAGTGGCGAAAGGGCAGAATGCGATTGTGTTGTTCTTTATCGCAACGGCAATCACCTTGTGGATCAAATACGCATTGAGTAACGAAACCGGCATGGTGATGACAACCAGTGCTGCGATTGACTTAGTGTTGGCAGGCGTGTGTATGGGCGCAGGTTACGCGCTTTGGAATACCGCGATACTTGGCGGCAATATGGTCTTCTTGGCGACCATGTCGTATTTCACGCCTATTTTTGCGACCTTACTGTCTTCTATTATTTTGGGTTTGTCATTGAGCATGACGTTTTGGCAGGGCGTTTGTATGGTAACGATTGGCTCTTTAGCTTGCTGGTGGGTAACCAGAGACAAAAAGCCGACGGTTACGGCGTCGGCTTCTAAAAAGGTTCAATCAGAGTCTTAGTCAGCGAGAGGTTGATTGGTTAGCTCTTGGTTCTTAACTCTCGACTCTTAACTCGCGATATTGAGATTCAATTGAAGCTCATAAGGCATCTTCGATAAGCGTCGCTTAAGTTGGCGGCGCGTACGTTCAATATCATCGACCGCAATCGCTTGTTGGTCGTTGGTATGAATATCAACATTGATTCGTAATTCTGGACCAACCTTAGTCACACCCATCAGCTCCAAATCTTGCTCCGCTTCTTTGTCTACCGCGACAACGTTCTTATCTACCGCATCACAAATATCTTTGTTTGCCGACATCATAAGCAGTTCGCGCATGGCTTCACGTAACATGTCGAAAGGCACTTTGATGAAGTAGAAAGACATTAGCAACATCATCATTGGGTCGGCATACACTGCGTATTCTGCAAGCGGAGAAAAAGTAATTAACCAAGCCGCTACGAAACCCGCTGTTACCGCTACACTCAGTAGCGTATCCATCTGCCACTGCTTAGATTCAGCCTGAATCAGACCTGAAGAAATACGTTTGCTCTTATTCGCGATGTACCACCAAGCGTAACCACAACCCAACACGTTGAAAATACCAAACAGAGTTGCAATAGAAGCATCAACTTCACGGCCACCCGTCATTAGGGCACCAATCGCAGAGTAAAGTGAATAACCAACCACAAGAAGAATCACAACGGCTTTGATGGCAATAACAATCGGTTCGATAATTGCTCGACCAAACGGGAACTCAGTGTCCGAAGGGCGATTGATGTATTTCGAGGCAGCTAGTGACAATAAAGTTAACAGTAAGCTGATAAGAGAATAGACACCGTCAAATACTATGACCAGAGAGCCAACGAGAAGACCCAACACCAATCCGCCAATTGCGAAGCCTGATGCTAAAAGGGCTGAGAACAATAGTACTCGATTTTCGTTTTGGCTTTTCCTGTCACACATAATATTTTCCAGATGTTTTTGATAACTTCATTGTTCTAATAATGAGCTAACTTTACAAACTTTATCTGATGATGTTTATATGTCTTATTTAATTCGAACATATAAATCAATAAAATTCAGTGACTTAAGATCAGGGTGTGGTGTCAATAAAGTTGACGTTGAGTGTTTTTTGGTGATGGTGTGCAACTGAAATAGGATCGTTTATGATTAATAAAACACATTAGTCGCTAAGGTCTTATTGGTCTTCTAGATTTGACTGCGACTGCGATGGACAAGGAGTGAATCAATATGAAGTTTGACGATATCAGTGATAACGAGTTGTGGGTGATTGCTAACCCGATTATGGATAATCTGATGGACGGTTCAACCAAGGTCGATCATGAACAGCACTGTCGAGACTTTACTCAAAGGATGAAAGACATTGTTACGCCGGAATATTTAGAAAAGGTGTGTCACCATTATCAGCACAGTAATGGCTTTTTTGCTGAGCGAGAGCAAGTCGCGCTGTTTAGACGTTCAGACTCCATCGCTTTTGTGTGGAAACAAGCTTACACCATCGCCAAAGGCGAGTTTGTCGCCGAAATGGTATTGGTTGAAGAAGACGGACGCTACTTAGTGGATCACGTGATGGTTTTCTAGAGCAAGACTTAAGTATGGAGTAAAAGTCGTCCGTCTAGAAATCAAACAAATAATCACTAAGCTGGTCGGCCAACCAATTCATTCCTGGGTGCTCTGCCATGCCAGCCGCGGTAAACATACAGTAGTCTTCTTGTGTTAAACCGTAGGTGTGTTTGATCACGGCAAGCTCTTGTTCACGCAGTAAATGGCGAATCAATGGCTCAGGCATTACGCCCCATGCTTCTTCACGTAGAATCGTATCCAACATAAAGTCGAAGCTAGAGAAGCCAATGTAACGACGCGAGAAGGGCTCAAGCTCAGGGTTATCCTTTTCATTAAGATAAACCATGGTTGCTTGCATCGAATTTCTCAGTACTTCATCAGACACTCGTCGCATCGCACTCAAATCATGTCCTTTCTTACATACAGACATCATTCGAATCTTACCAAGCGGGTTGTAGATAATTCTTGGGTCATCGACGCGTTCGTAATCGACACCAAATGCGAAGTCGACTTGCTGAGTTTCAACTAGGTTAGCTAAGTCACCGCTCGATGCGAGAACGAAGTTGAATGAGGTAGAAGGGTACTTGTTATTTAAGGCGTGAGATAAGTCCTGCCACATTTCATCGGGTAGGGAGTCATCTCGTGCTATCCAAATTTCTGCGTTGAATTCGCCCGAAACATGCAAGCAGGTTTGTTTAATACGCGCGGCTGTCACCAACATGCCTTCGCAATCTTTGTAAATCGCTTTACCCGCTTCTGAAAGCTCAACGTGGTTTCCGCTGCGGACGAACAGCTCGACATCTAACTCTTTTTCCAAGGCTTTAATCGACATGCTGAGTTTGGTTCGGTTGCATTCTAACTGGCGTGCAGCTTCAGAAACTGATCCTAAATCAGCAACGGAACAAAAGGCTTGGACTTGAGAAAGGTTCATTTCATTTCCATATTGAGCGGGGGTCGGTGCATATTATCTGAATATTGTGCTGACTATCTTAGAAATAGTCCATCTTTGCATGATAACTCTATGACGAATTGACTAATTTGGTTTACTCTGGGGAAGTTCCGAACCTACAAGAAGTAAAGATGGAGGCCATGATGGCGAAACAATGGGACGAATACGCCGTTGATTGGGATAAAGATCCCGCAACTGCAGTATTCGCACAATCCGTATTTGACCAGTTAACACAGCTCGTTGATTTAAACGGAACCCGTGTCCTTGATTTTGGTTGTGGTACAGGACTACTCAGCCAGAAAATATCTCATTTAGCAAAAGAGATCATCGCACTTGATATCTCTGAAGGGATGATTGAAGAGTTAGATAAGAAAGAGTTACCTAACGTTGAACCGGTAGTTGATATTTTATCGCGCGGACTTGCAGCGCAGCATCCAGCATTCAGAAACCAGTTTGACCTAGTGGTAGCCTCTTCGGTGTGTGGTTTTATCCCGAACCTACAAGACACAGTCAGTCTGATTTACACGCTGCTTGAAAACGACGGCACGTTTGTACACTGGGATTGGTACTTGGAAAGCGACAATGAAGACTACGGTGTAAGCCAACAGCGCTCAGAAAATGTATTGAGTGCAGCGGGCTTTGCAGTCGTTGAAGTCTCCACACCGTTCTCGATTGACACTCCACAAGGAGAGTTAAAGGTATTAATGGGTGTTGGACGTAAACAAGCGCTTCCAGATCTGTAATCGTGTGTATGCCTTGAGCTAGCATTCAGAATGCTCATTTAAACTACTAAACCCACATTAACGACTCTACTGTCAGTTATGTGGGTTTTCTCTTTTTGGCGCTATCGTTTTAAACAGAACGACTCAGCGCTTTCTCATTTCTTCACTATTAACTCTGGTTTCTCTATTTCTCTATTTCTCTGTTTCTCATCTCGCTCATAGAAAACTCAACACCGCTAATTTACAAATCACTTATTTCCATTTTGGAAATATAGTCTTGCATACATTTCATTAGTGGAAATATAGCGGTGAGATATAAAATAAGCCCATAATAACATTAAGGGTTTAATCATGAGCCACCAATCTGCGTCATCTACTTCTTCACCACTTTCAGAGCAACAACAACGCTTTAGCAATATCATTTCAGATGCCAACCTGTCACCAAAACAGAAGTCGAGCTATCTTGCCTTAGAAGCTGAAGCCAGCTTACCGTATATGCCGGTAAGCAAAGAAGTAGAGCAAGCCTTACAACAAGGTGTGCTGTGTGACATGTTTGAAGGGCACGCCCCATTTAAGCCGCGCTATGTACTTCCAGATTATTCTAAATACTTACATCAAGGCTCAGAGTATTTAGAGCTTAGCGCGGCAACCAACTTCGATGAAGCATTGAACATGCTTACCATCCTTTACCACCATGTTCCGTCTGTCACTTCAATTCCGGTTTACCTAGGTCAGTTGGATGATGTGTTGATGCCTTTCGTGGGCGACTTAACAGAAGAGCAGGTATACCAAAAGATTAAGCTATTCTGGATCATGTTGGATCGCACACTGCCAGACGCCTTTATGCATGTGAATATCGGCCCGACAGACAACATTATCTGCCGTACGATTTTACGTGTAGACGCTGAATTGAAGCAGATCGCGCCAAACTTAACCTTTATGTACGACCCAGCCGTGACACCTGATGATCTACTTCGTCATGCGGCGAGCAACATTTGCGAATGCAGTAAACCGCATATTGCGAACTATCCCGCGCATGCCGAGGCTTACGGCGATAAGCGTTTTGGTATTGTGAGCTGCTATAACTCTCTGCCATTAGCGGGTGGTTCAAACACCTTGGTGCGTATGAACCTTAAGCAAGTGGCGTTGAAGTCTGAGGACAGTGCTGATTTCTTACAACAAGTATTGCCGAACTACAGTGGCATCATGGTTGAGTTGATGAACGCTCGAAGCCGCTTCTTGCATGAAGAGTCTAACTTCTTCGAAGGCTTCTTAACCAAAGAAGATTTGATCGAAGAAGATCGCTTTGCGCCAATGTTCGGTATTTATGGCATGGCGGAAGCAGTCAACATCTTGTTGGAGAAAGAAGGTCAAGCAGGGCGTTATGGTCACGATGAACTGGCGAATCAACTTGGTCATCGTATCTCTGAAAAGCTGGCTGAGATCGTTGAACGCTCTGAAGTGAAATATGGATTAGAAGGTAAAGCTCTGCTGCATGCTCAAGGCGGTATTAGCTTAGATGAAGATGTGACGCCGGGTGTCCGTATTCCTTATGGTACCGAACCGGATCCTGTCTCTTACGTTCGTGCAACCGCGGGTCACCATAAGTTCTACACCTCGGGCATCAGTGACATTCTGACCATCGACGAAACAGTGAAATCTAACCCTGAAGCGATGTTTAACCTGTGTAAAGGCGCGATTCAAGCGGGTTACCGAGAGTTCACGGCTAACGTTGCATCAAATGATTTGGTTCGTGTCACGGGTTACATGATTAAGCTATCTGACATTGCCAAATATGACGAGCAAGGCTCACGCACCAATACCACCTTTTTAGGTGCCGAAGCTGCGAAGAACACGGGCATATTAGAGCGTAAACCACGCGTGGCGAGTTTAGAGATGTCGCCGACATACGAATAGCTTTAACGTGCGTGCGTTATGTGTATGGTGCGTTTCGAATACGAACAATGTGAATTATGAAAATTTCTGATCTAACAACTCAAATGGCTAGGGTTAAAAATAATAAGACAGAAAAACAAGCGAAGGTCAGCCGTGTGCTGACCTTTTCTTGTGTTGATGGACCGGGAAATCGCCTAGTGCTGTTTCTACAAGGGTGCAATTTCGATTGTATAACCTGCCATAACCCACACACTATTAATCACTGTAACCATTGCGGAGACTGCATAAGTGGGTGTCCAAGCGGCGCATTAAGCTCTGTAGATGGTAAGGTGAAGTGGGATCCGGTCGCGTGTACCAACTGCGATCAGTGCGTCGATATTTGTGATCATAAGTCGAGCCCCAAAATCACCACGATGACGGTATCCGAGGTACTTGAACTGGTTAGGCATAATCAGTTCTTCCTGAGTGGTATCACCGTTTCAGGTGGTGAGGCGACCATGCAATTGCCGTTTATCATCGAGCTATTTCAAGCGATTAAAAGCGATCCGCAATTGGCACACTTAACGTGTTTTATTGACAGTAACGGCTCGTTGCCTCAACAAGGGTGGGAGCGAGTATTACCTTACCTTGATGGCGCGATGATTGACCTAAAATCATGGCAATCTGAAACACACCAATGGCTAGTAGGTAGAGGAAACCATCGAGTATTTGAAACCATTAACTACTTAGCAGATAAAGGAAAACTGCACGAAGTTAGGTTGCTACATATCCCAAATAAAAGCGATCTTGAGGACGAAATTGAACAAGTGGGGCGTTACTTGAAGACTCTACCAAGTGATATTCGAATTCGGCTGAATGCGTTTCAGCATCATGGTGTCATTGGCGACGCGTTAGATTGGCCGAAATGCACCGAAAAACAGATGCAGAGCTTTCACGATAAGCTCTACACCATAGTTCAAAGACCGATGCAAACTCCTGAGGTTTATACCTAGTCTTTAGATTTCTTAGGCGGTCAATCAGGCTTCTAAGAACGTTAACTTTCTAAAGATATTAAGTCTCTAAAAATATTAAGCTTCTAAAAACAGGTCACACAACCATTTGATCGCTTGATCATTCATGTTGGGTTTATTCCACACCAAGCTGTACGCCACCTTACCGTAATCAAAAGGCAAGGGCTTGCTCACTAAGCCCTGAGCTTGTTTAGCATGCTCAGCCCACTGTTTAGAGCAAGTGAACAGGAAAGGTGTGTGGTGACACAACACAGCCGCAGCGCCGAAGTCCGCGACCGATATTGCCATCTCTCTTGGTTGGTGGCATTGAACCAAGTTTTGTTCAAAGTAAGGCTGAGACAGTTCGTTATCTAAAATCCCAATGTGCTTGTAATCTAAGTAGCCTTCTACCGTCAGTTCTTGCTGAGCGAGAGGGTGGTGTGCGCCCATCAAACAAACCATTTCATCTGGAAGAATTGTTTCCCAAACCAGCTCTTTGTTATCGGTCGGCGGCTGAGATATATCATGAGGCAACAAGATCAAATTGACCTTGCCACTGAGTAAAGCATCGAAGCCGAGCTGTTGTTTCGAATAGATGTTGAGCTTCGCGCTTGGCGCGAGCTCAGTGGTAATTTTACTGATCTTTGAGGCAAATACTTCGAAAGTACTTTCACGCATCGAAAGTGAAAAACTGCCTTGGTACTCTTGAGGGGTAAAACTCTTTTGATGAAGCAGTCCATTCATGCTTGAAAGAATTGCGTGAACAGTGGGCGCTATCTTCAGAGCAAAGGGAGTCGGGATAAGCTTGGTACCATCTCGATAGAAAAGCTCATCATTCAGGATGTCACGCAACTGAGACAGGGTTTTGCTTACACTCGAAGGGCTGACACAGAGTTGCTCTGAGGTCTGAGTGACGCTGTGGGTGTTCAGCATAATATGAAGCGCAGTGAGGTGCTTAAGGCTCACCCTAGATAAGTGTAAGTAATCCATTTATGACTCACGCATTCAGATTGGCTTGTGATTTTGCATGAACGACAAAATCGAACAAGCCAAATTGGATAAAGGTTATTTACGAGCTAGCTTATGGTGCGCTCGTGAAAAGTGGCCTGCGCAAAATGCGCCCACAATCGATAGTTCACCCGCTAAACACAGTGCAGCACAAACTTCAGCTAGGGCTTGTGATTTACCGTTACCATGCAGCCCAAGTAAATCTAAACAGGCTTTTTGACTTGGCAAGCCAGTACCACCGCCGACAGTCCCAACCATTAAGTTAGGCAGTGTCACGCTAGCGTATAAACCGCCTTCTTTGTTGAGTTCCATACGCGTCATACCAATCGCTGACTCGGCGACACAGGCCGCGTCTTGGCCACAAGCGATGTAAAGTGCCGCCAGTGCATTCGCATAATGGGCGTTGATACCGATAGTGCCGCTCAAAGCGCCACCGACTGTGGTCATTTGGCCAAACTGGACCATCTTCTCTGGTGTCGTGTGTAGGTACTTCGCGACAAGCTCTGCAGGGATATTAACCTCAGCAGTTACCTTTTTGCCACGAACGCTGCGCAAGGTTTGGGTATTGGCTTTCTTATCGCCTGACAAGTTGCCATCAAGGAAAGCATGGTCAGGCTTAACTGGCGTATTTTCGATGATGTACTCAAACACGGCATTGGTTGCGATGGTCACCATATTCTGACCAGAAGCGTCTCCGGTTAGAAATTCGAACACCAAGTAAACATGGTTACCTTCGATGTTGATATTAATGTCGGTCAGCTTGCCGTGTGATGTTGTTGATTCTGCCAAGATCTTGAACTGGTCATACTGAGTCACAGCCCAAGCCACAAACTGTCCGGCTTCAACTAATCCTTGAAATGCAAAGCCAGGAGTACGTGTTACGCCTTCATTGAGCAACATAGCACTTGCGCCACCACAAGCCGTAATCAGCTTAGAACCACGGTTATAAGACGCGACAAGCGCAGCTTCTGTGGTCGCGAGTGGTACGAGGTAATCGCCCGTAGCAAATAGGCCATTGACTCTTAAAGGGCCAGATATTCCCACAGGGACTTTAACGGTGCCAATAAAGTGCTCAATGTTTTTCTCATAAGCTTGGAACTGACTTTGTGTATGAGGGTCGAGCAGTTCTTGCTGTGAATCTGCATTATCGAGCGCTGTCCAGCGACGTGTGAGATTCTTTTCTGTCAGGTAGGGGCTAGGTGTCAGCTTATTTACTGGCTTTTCAAAATGAGGCTGAAGCTTTTTTTCTAATTCGTCTGCGGAGATGTCGCCTCCTAAAATAGAAACATAGTCACGGCGATGCAGATTTAGTTTTGGCATAAATAGTATGAAGTAAAGTTTGTGCAGCAAATTGGTTTGCGCTGATTCTACCGAGTAATAAACCAGAAACAAGCGCCTGATATAATGAGTTACAGTTTGTGTGGTTGTTGAAGCAAAAAGCAGCGAAGTTTCGCGAAATATAGGCTGTATTTGAGCGAAATTTAGATATGAATGTCGAGAAGGCTACCGATGGCTTCGTTTTGACGATCAACCACACTTGCACCAACGCGGTTATAACTTGCGCTTTGTGTCAGTTTAATCAAGGAATCGGTTGAAGATGAAGCAGGTTCAGGTTCTTTGTCTTTAAAGGAAATGGCTTGTTCAGGCTCTATTTGATTAAAGCTGAGATCGCTAGCTTCGAAAGTGTCGTCGGATTCTAGAGCGTGTTTGGAGGCTTGGTTGAGCTCGATTGCGGCTTCTTCAGCCATGTTGGTGGATTGCTGAATAATGGCGTAACCAGATTGAATACCAGATATCGACATATCAGAACCTTTTATTGACGTATGAAATGAGTCTAGGCGGACGATATTTTGAGCGCAATGGTGAACAGATGAAATTTACGGTGAAAATGTGAACTTAAGCTAAAATAGTGATGTCTGTCTATTAACTGAACAGGTCATTTAGCGCGTTTAATTCTTCATCAGTAAGCAAAGAAGGCTTCTCTGTTTCAAGGTTGCCGTCGATCTCACCCTGAAGTGCTTTTAATTGTTGTGGGCTAAGAAGCTGTATTTGCTGCTTAAATGCTTCAAATTGCTGTGTATTCATAGTGTGACCTTTGTTCAAATCAATATGCTCTTTAGAGCATAGTCTACTGATTCAGGAAATCAAACAAGATTAAGTGAATTTTAAATGATGTTTGAAGTTTCTTGAAACTAAGACAACTATAAATTCCTGTGGTCGTTTTTTGTCCGAGAAATGTTAGGAAAAGTTAAGGCTTGGTCAATCAAAGTCAGAAAATTCCTACAATGTAAAAACGCCTTCAACCCTTGTGGCACAAGGGTAGGTAAGTAATTTCTCTACCCAATTAGGGGTATGGGTAAAGCAATGTATAAATATTTGTGATGATCAAAAGATAAGCAATTGGCGTTATCTTTTTGTTTTTACGGTATTTTGTTTGTTGCTCAAGAAGCTTCTGTTTCAAACGACTTGTCGATCTTAACCTTAACTGCAAACTTGGTCGCTAAGGTATGCAGTTCTGGAAGCATTCGATAGATCAAATGGAGCTGTTGTAGAACCATTTTGACAGAATTCTCATCTTCTTCTCGCCATTCACTCAAACGTTTATCCAGCTCCGGGTCATAAGCGTTTTTCACTTCACAATGCTCTTTATGAGAA
Organism: Vibrio sp. 10N.222.54.A3; assembly: GCF_041474095.1. Taxonomy (NCBI): domain Bacteria; kingdom Pseudomonadati; phylum Pseudomonadota; class Gammaproteobacteria; order Vibrionales; family Vibrionaceae; genus Vibrio; species Vibrio sp. 10N.222.54.A3. The sequence continues at coordinate 40,487 of NZ_JBFRTN010000057.1, read as the reverse complement.
TAGAGTTGATCATTTAGAGCGTCGAGATGCTGGTGGATTACTCTGTGCGCATCTAGCACCAGTTTGTGTGTCGCTTCATCATCAATACGCGTTCTGTGAGCACCCAGAGCCGAGATATAGCTAAGTAGAGCATGATTGAGTGTTAAGAATCGGAAGCTCTCATCTTCAGAGGTGCGGTACTTACCCGGTTCAACCAACATGCTACTGATCGCGGCAGTCAGGTTTGCATCATTATTATGCGCACTACGTCGAGCGATACGATAGTTTAGGCTATCTTTCTTACCGACACGGTATTGGCCGATGATCTGAGCGAGATAGTTCTTATTGGAATCGAGCGCATTCGCCATCACTTTGTGCAGTCGCTTCGACTGCCAATCAGGTAACACATAAATGACAGCAAGCACGGCGAGAGCACAACCAATAAAGGTATCCGCTAACCTTGGCAATACTACCGCGTAGCCTTCACCTAATTGGTTAAAGCAGAAGAGCACAAGCAGTGTGATAAAGCCGGTCGCAAACCCGTAGTTATTGATTCGAAACGCAAAGAACATCACGCCACTGATCACAATGAACACTAATTGGCTCTCTTGCGACGGGAAGAAAGTCAGTAACGGTACTCCGATCAATAAGCCTGCGACCGTGCCAATGACACGCGCCGTCAGTTTTTGACGGGTTGCACTGTAGTTTGGCTGACACACAAACAGTGTCGTCAGTAGAATCCAATAACCTCGTTCGATATCAAAACCCTGGATAATCCCGTAGCCCAGCGTCAAAGTGATCGCCATGCGAATCGCGTGGCGGAATAGCATAGAATCGGTGTGCAAGTTAGCTTTGATCTTGTGCCACATTGCCGTCAAAGTATGAGGGTTGGTATCGTTCAATACACCTTCTTCAATCTTCTCTGCATCTGGGTTGCTGATATTCGAGAGCTGTTTTTCAACGGTTGCTAGGTTATTGAATAAGTAATCCAACTGGTTCAGCAGTGATTTCCATTTAGGATTATTCTGTTGGTGCAGATGATTGAGCGAAGACATCAGCTCATCGAGTGCCAATACAGACTTGTCACCATGCTGGTATTCAGCGCCAACTTTCAACGAGCTCGCCACTTCTTTACACGCAGTGGCCTGCGCTTCCAGTAGATACTTAAATCGAAACAACACGTCAGAGCGTTCAAAGTGTTTTGCTAGCTCTTGATAACGATAATGGCTTGAGCTTACGCGTTCATGAATATCTTGTGCGATAAAGTAGGTGTTAAGAAATCGGTCACTAGGGCCGTCAATGTGTCCGCGCTTAGAGCGGTTAAGTAGCGTCGCCTTACACATGTTGAGTGCGTTAACGGTACTCGCGTTGAGTTTGGCTTCAATGATTCGGTGTGGCTGGGGAATCAAGTCAGAAACGGGGTAGAAGAGTTCCGCTTTTGAATCGATGTAGTTACCGATTTGATCGAATACCGTGGCTAAGTTTTGCTGCACGGGTTGCATTGGCCACACTATCTGCCAAATCATCGACATGAAGTAGTACCAAGCGGCGCCAGTTAACAGTAGAAGCGGTTGAAACCAAAGGTTGGTGCTCTCGTGTGCACCAAGCATGGTATAGATGGCAACCAAGAGAGAACCAAACGCGATACTCGCGTATTTAGGGCCAATTGCCCCGAGAATGATAAAAAAGAAGGTTGAAACAAAAAGCCCTATCGCGAACAGCCAAGGCGTATCGAAGAGAAGCTCAATAGAGAAAGCCGCAACGGCGAAACAGATAAAGGTCAGCGTGAGTGCTTTCAAGCGCCCGGTAAAGCTGTCATCACTTTCCGCAAGAGCCGCAGCAATAACGCCTAAGATCAAAGGCGTGATCAGTGTGTTTTGTCCATAATACCAAGCAGGCACCACCACGCCGAGCAGAGTGATGAGAATTAATACGCTGTAATTTATGGTTTTATTCGCCCAATAGAGGCGTAATTTGGCTGAAAAGTCCACAGTCGCTCACTTGACACACTAAAAACCATAATCCTAACAGAAATCAAGCACAAGAATTTGATACTTATCCATAATTGCCCGTAGGTGGTCATGAAAGCGTCGATAAGATATGAGATATTATTAATTCTCATTGCATCATGATATAAATTCAATATTCCCAATTAAGAGCACACTCCAATGCAGCTAAGCGCTAACAAGACTGCACAGTTTTTTATTCAAAATGAATATCATCAGGTTGAACTTGATGGTCCACGCTTGCTGTTATCTTCAGTAGGCAGTGAAGAGCGTATCCCATTTACTATTTGGAGTGGCAAGATCGCGATAAAGCGCGGATTGTTCTGGGGATCGCTACAATTTTTTGCTAATCAACAAGATGGAACACAGCGCAGTTGGTTAGTACAAGGCTTACCTTGGGATCAATGCCGTCAATTTGCACGCGCGTCAGTTAGTGCTTATCAGAAGTGGCACGACACTCAATGTGAACAATTGGCTGAACACGTACCTCAGTGGGAAGCTGAATTAACACGTCTTGAGCAATTACCAGCCTTTCTACCGCATTCTAAGGTCAACACTTGGGTTGATATGGTCAACTCAGGCTTAGAGAGTATGACAATGACGCTAGAAGAGGCCGCACAACGCATGCCAAACCGCATCGCAAGAATGCAGCCATGGTTATCTGAAACGGAAATCAAGCAAGCTGAAAGAAACCAGCAATGGCTAGAGACCGAGCGAAAAAACTGGGAAGTGTTGTTTGCGCAATGTGAGTCGTCACCACTGAACTTATCGCAGCAATATGCGGTTTTGATGAATGATGATCACAACCTTATTTTAGCGGGTGCAGGCTCGGGTAAAACCAGTGTTCTAACGGCTCGCGTCGCGTATTTACTGCAAAGCCATCAAGCTCAAGCTGAAGAGTTGCTATTGCTCGCTTTTGGTCGTGAAGCGGCAGAAGAGATGAAGCAACGTCTCGACAGCAAAATTGGTTTATCAGCAGAGAAGGTGCAAGTCAGCACTTTCCACCAGTTGGGTTTAAAGATACTGAATCAAGTTGAACCCGAACGTGTGGTTATTTCTCCTTTAGCGCTCGATGACAACCAACGCCAAGCATGGTGCATTGATTGGTTGAAGAAGCACTGGATGACACCGACCAACTTTAAACGTTGGCAAAAGCATTTGTCTAAATGGCCAATCGCTTATTTAACCGGTGACGATGAGCTTGGTAGCCACGTTTCAAACCTCAAATTGATCGGTTGGCTTGAAAAGCAGCTAGAACAGTTGAATGCGTCGGGTTTAACCAAAAAAGAAGTACAGCAACAGCTGATTGATCACCGAGACTATACGCGCCTCAACAGCGAGCTTTCACTGTGTTGGCCATGTGTAACCGCGTGGCAAAAGGAGTTGAAAGAACAGAATCATATCGACTTCTCAATCATGATCAGCCGAGCGACTCAGTATGTCGAGAAGGGCAAGTTTATCTCACCTTGGAAGTTCATCATGATCGATGAGTACCAAGACATCTCACCTGATCGTCTTGCCTTGGTTGAAGCACTGTGTAATCAGTCTAAAGCCGAGCATCAAGCCTCTATTTTTGCAGTAGGCGATGACTGGCAGTCGATTTATCAGTTTGCGGGTGCGGATGTGGATTTGACCACGGGCTTTAAGGATCGCTTTGAAAGCTCGACCATTCATCACCTAGATACGACTTATCGCTTTAACAATCAGCTAGGTGCAGTTGCCAATCGCTTTGTACAAGAAAACCCAATTCAGATTCCGAAAGAACTGAACAGCTTCAAGCAACAAAAGCAGAAGGCGGTGTATAGTGCGCCAAGCAAAGAAGTTGAGAAGATTCTTGATCAACTGAACCGTCAATCCAAAGGCAAAACCAATAAATCGGTGTTGCTACTTGGACGTAATCATTACCACAAGCCAGAGTTGTTGGAAGATTGGAAGAAGATCTTCACCTCCATTGATATCAAGTTCATGACTTGCCACGGCAGTAAAGGTAAAGAGGCGGACTTTGTCATTATTCTTTGTGTTGATGAAGGACAGTTCCCGACCAAGAAAAAACAGCTGCATATTGATGGCGCATTGACTGAATCATCAGACGCGTTCCCTTATGCGGAAGAGCGTCGTTTGTTCTATGTAGCAATGACGCGGGCAAAAGAGAAAGTATGGATCACGCACAGCGGTGACGGTTCTGGCTTTGTGCAGGAGCTGCATGGTTTTGATTACCCAGTTGTTCGTAAAAAGTGATGTTACTTGACTTGATTGTCTAAGATTAGATCTTCAATCCCTGCCCTAATATCACAAGGCAGACGCATAAAGCATAAGGAATTTGCTATGGAACACGGCTCTATTAACTACATTGAATTTGCTGCGAAAGATATCGCCGCAACTAAGGCGTTTTTCAGCCAAGTGTTTGGTTGGAGCTTTGAAGACTATGGCCCTGAGTATTCTGCGTTTGAAGGCAAAGGCTTAATGGGCGGCTTCTATTTGGCGGATCTGGCGTCGAATACGGATAATGGCGCGGCGCTGATGGTTTTTTATAGCCAAGATCTTGAGCAAACCGAGCGCGATGTAATTGATGCTGGTGGTCAGATAAACCGTGAGATCTTTAGCTTTCCCGGCGGCAGACGTTTCCATTTCAGAGAGCCAAGTGGCAACGAGATGGCAGTGTGGAGCGATAAATAGAGAGACTCTCGCACTGTTTTATGATTGAACTGTTTAATGTCTGAAAACGAGACATAAAAAAGCCTGCGATAAAATGCAGGCTTTTTAGTCTGTTCAGTAGAGAGCACATTTAACGTGCGATTACGTGCGCTCAGCTAGGTACGCTTCGTAGTCTGGGATCTCGATGATTACTTCTTCTTCAAGCAGTGAAGAGTTAAACAAGAAATTAGCGGTAGCGCGGTTAGTGGCCACAGGAATGTTCCAAACACTTGCGATACGAAGCAGTGCTTTTACGTCTGGGTCATGTGGTACAGCATTAAGCGGATCCCAGAAGAAAATCAGCATATCGATTTTGCCTTCAGAGATAAGCGCGCCAAGTTGTTGGTCGCCGCCCATTGGGCCGCTGATCATGCTCTTGATTGCTAAGCCTGTCTCTTTACTGAGTAGAGAACCAGTCGTGCCCGTTGCGTAAAGGAAGTGCTTTTGTAGTTTTTCTTTGTTCTCTTTGACCCATCTTAGTAGCTCAGGTTTGAAGTGGTCATGAGCGACCAAAGCGATATGCTTGTGTGTTGGCATAGTGCGCGTTGTTTTTTGCATGAATGTTCCCTAAATTGTTGTTTCGTTTTTATTGTTTTGAGTTCTTCAGCCAATATAGCACTATGGATTCACACTGAATACCGGACGAAACTCAGAAGGTGACAATGAGTCGGCGATAATTTGATCTTTGAGAGTTGCAGGTGTCAGCGCTTCGATAATCGGTGCGCTGTGTTGCTCGTAAGGTTGACCGCGTAAGTAACTCGTGGCTTGTTTTACCGACAAGCGACCTTGCTCAACCATTTTATCTGTTGGCGCAAAAAGTACCTTGTTACGGAGTAAACCACGGTAGGTTCCGTGACTTAGGTAACTTGAGATTAACCCAATATCTTCGGTTTTATCGGCCGCTCGTAGCTCACTGATCGCTGCTTCAATCGCGACGGCACTTCCGACTATATATTGGATATCAGGTTCTTCTATCACCTGCTGTACTAGATTTCTTTGAAGTTCTTTATCGTTATCTGCCCAATAGCTGATCGCAATTTTGATATCACTCGACTTGATCGCATCATAAAACCCCAGTGCTACAGGCTTAGTGCCGCCACTCGCTTGTGGGCCAAGTAACAGGGCGATAGGTGTTTCGCCTGATCCTTTCGGGTGTCGTTTCGACAAAAAATCTCCGACTTGGTATCCCATTTGGTACCAATCGACACCGACCGTACCTTTTAATACCTTCTGTTGTTCTTCATTGACGGTTAACTCATTTACCGTAGCAAACACAGGCGTCGAGCCAACCCAATCGCTGAGATTGTCATGATACGCATCGGGTGAAACCGTACCTAAAATAATGGCATCGGCTCTCCATTGCGTGCAAAGCACCAGTTGCGAGGCTTGTTTGGCCACGTTGGGGTAACCGCCAGCTTCCAATACTCTTAGCTCAACTTGCTGCTTTTCTGCTTCAGAGATCATTCCATAGTTTACCGACAACCAATAAGAGTCTTTGAGGTGCGGATAAATGGCACAGATTTTCTCTTTTTGTGATGTGGCATTGGCGGGTTTTATTGGGCTCAAAGGCTCACTAGCACCTGCGACAGTAGTCACTGAGGCCAGTAGTGAGAGAAGAATTATTGAAGCGAAAGGTCTAGATAGCATGAATTGCCGTTTTGTTGGTTTTAGATAAGAAACACTGCAAAATATAGCGTATTCTGCATGGGTAAAGAAGAACGTTTTAAGGTTTAGAGTTTATGTTGTTAGCTTCAGCGAGTATTGGACGCAAGCTGCTGGCCTCATTCTTAGTGATGGCACTGTTGGTTCTATTGTCTGCATTGATCGGTGTTTCTGGTTTTAGCTTTGTAGCCAAAACGGAAAGAAACGTCGTTGATTCGGCGCTTCCTGCCATGATCGAAGCTCGTCAGGTTTCTGAGTTGAGTAACCGTATTATTTCGTCAGTACAAACACTTTCTAATGCGAGAAACGAAGCTGAAAGAAAAGAGGCTGGCACCGTACTGTTTGACCAACTTGAGTCGCTTCTTCAACATATCAAAGAGCTTGGTGTCGACAGTTTCGATTCTCAGCTCCTCAATAAACTCGAAAACAATGTTCAAAGCGTTATTAACACACTGGCTGAGTTGGGTGTGTCGGTTGAGCGTAAGCTTTGGTTAAGCAAAGAGTTGTCGTCTCGTGTCGAAGAGATGCGCCTATTGGCCGAAGAGCTAGAGCAGTTGACGCGAACCCAAGTTTTGAACACGGCTACCATTGCGGTTGCTAACGTCACGCATATCTATGACCTGCTAGAAACCAAAGAAACGGATAAAGCCTACCAAGCCTTAGATGCGCTTGTAGAGGTTGACCTTGATTTGTCTGAGCGCCTACACGAATTGCATTTGCTGGCGTTCAAAATGCTTAACCAAATTGAAGAAACGCAAACCGTTACCAACGTAGAGCGTATTCATCAAATCCAATCAGAATTTGAATCCAACCTAAGAATCATGGCGCGCCGCGTTAAAGCGGTCGAAGATCCTACTCGTTCAGCGCAGATGTCTCAGCTTCTAGAAGAGCTCAGAAAACGCCAAGTCGTGTTCGATATTTCATTAGAACAATATGAGAACACCAAAAAGTCAGAGTTTCTGATGCAAAATACGTTGGAGCTGTTCTCTCAGCTGAATACAACGGTTAACCAACTGGTTGATGATTCAAACCGCAGTACCAAAAAAGCGGTTGATGAGCTGACCAGCACGTTGAATTTGGCTCAATGGTCACTGTCTGTGATTTCGGTTATTGGTTTGGTTATCGTTGCATTTATCGTGTGGCGAGTGGTGTATATCTCGGTTGTTAAACGTCTTACTGAATACTCATCGGCCTTGATGTCTATCGCACAAGGTCGCCTGAATATTGATATCTCGGTAAAGGGTAATGATGAGCTGGCTCATATGGGCGAGGCGATCATCACTGCCAGAAACACCGCGCAGGCGCTACAAGTGGTTGCGGTGGGTGAAGCAAAGGCGAAACGCGAACTTGAAGAGCACAAAGAACACTTAGAAGAGTTGGTCACAGACCGAACCTACCAGCTGCAAAAGACCAATGAGAAGCTGAACATCGAGGTAGGGAACCACGCTAAGGCTCGTAACGCCGCAGAACAAGCAAGCCGCGCAAAATCCGCTTTCCTTGCGACGATGAGTCATGAAATACGAACGCCGATGAACGGTGTATTAGGTACTGCAAGATTGCTCAAAGATACCGGGTTAGACCCGCTGCAATCCGGCTATGCAGACATCATTAACCGCAGCGGTAAGAACCTACTCGCGATTTTGAATGACGTGTTGGATTACTCAAAGATTGAAGCAGGGCATTTAGAAATCCGCACTGCTTCGTTTGATCTTCATCAGATGGTTCAAGATACCTACCAATTGATGGAAGGGCGTGCCGCTGAGAAGAAGCTGAACTTTGATTTCCATATTGAAAGTGATGTGCAACGCTATTGGCGTGGTGACGTAACGCGAATCAGCCAAATCTTGAATAATTTGGTCGGTAACGCGATTAAGTTTACGGAAAGTGGCTCGGTCGATATCTTTATCAGCTTAGATATCGAAGATGAAAATCGAGTGATGTTTGAAGTGTCAGATACAGGTGTCGGTATTGATGCTAGCGAACAAGCTTGTCTGTTTGATGCCTTTACCCAAACCGATAGCGGTCGCAACAAAACCGGCGGCACAGGGCTTGGATTAGCGATCAGTAAAAGCATCATGTTGGCAATGAACGGGGATATTGGCGTTCATTCTGAAGAAGGCGAGGGTAGCCAGTTTTGGTTCTCACTGCCACTTGAAGCCGGTGAGAAGATAGAAACGAAAGTACCGGTCATTGAAGCGTGTATTCGAGCTAAAGTACTTCTGATTGAAGATAACCCCGTAAACTGCATCGTTGCTGAAGGCTTCTTGCATAACTTGGGGCACGAGGTTGTGATTGCGACAACCGGACAAGAAGCGAGAGCCATATTCAGTGAGCAAGAGTTCGATATTGCGCTGGTGGACATTAACTTACCCGACTGCGATGGCGTCGAGTTAATTCAACAACTCAAAGACGATGCGCTTCAGCATAAAAGTGAAGAAGACGTAATTCGAAAAGTACCCCCAATGATCGCAGTATCGGCTCATGTGTTTAACGAAGAAGTGGAAAGCTATTTGTCGTCTGGCTTTGATGGATTCTTACCTAAGCCGTTAGAGAAGGAAGCATTATCGGAATTGATTGTTGAGCAGTTGGACGGTCACACGCTGTTGCTGCCTCAGCCGGATCCGTCAGATGCTGTTTGCTGTCAGCTAAACTCTAAACCTCAGGAAACCGAGCTAGACTTATCAGCATTGGCATTTGCAAGCTCGACACAACGAGCAAACCAAGACGCGGAACATAATCAAGGAGAACCGATTGTGCAGATGATTAACCCTAAGATTATCAAAGACGACTTGGCCATTCTCGGTCGAGAAAAAATAGTGCAGATTGTTGGGTTGTTTGACCAAAGCAGCCAAGTCACTCTCGATGAACTGATTGTGGCAAGTGCCGCTGACAACGCTCGTGAAATTAAGTCTTTAGCTCATAAACTGAAAGGGTCTGCCGGTAGCCTAGGATTATCTGCACTGTTTACTTTATGCCAGAGCATTGAAGCGAGCGAGGATCCATTACTTCAATATCGCGATAATGCAGACTCATTACCTGAATTGGTGAAAGACTCGTTAGCAGCGCTCCGAGAGCAACTATAGAGTGGCTATTGGGCGGAAAGCCCCAAAATAAGAACAGAAAACAAAAAGCAGGCTATTTCTCCGTTTTAATATGAAGAAGTGACCTGCTTTTTTATTGTCGAATAAGAATCTAAGTAAGGCTTTCAAGGAACGGCTCTAAGCCATCTTGATATGTCCAGCAGCTTTGATCTTAACGTGAACCATATTGCCTTGTAGGTAGCTTAATGGAATCTCGCTGCGTTCAATGATCGCGACATTATCGCTGCATGCGCCAGCTTCAATCGCCAGTTGCTTTGATTGCGCTTCCAAGCCCTTTAAGGTCTCTTCACGTGATGCTGGGTCAATCGGTACGATCTTATCGAATTGACCTGATATTTCACCCAACGCAACACCAATCGCATTAGCCACTTCAAAGTGCTCAGGACGAACCACTTGGCTCACACCTTCAAAATGATCTGGGAATAGGGCACTACCACCACCAACCATGATTACGGGTACACTCGCTGCAGAGGTCTTCATCTTATCGATGCCTTCTTCAACATCCGTGACCATTTGTTGGTAAACCTTGCTTGCTTGTTCGGCCGAAACACCAATCTCATCACTCAATTGATGCTCTGCCTGCCACTGCATTTGACCTGTTTTGAGTGCAATATCGGTGAGCGTAAGTTCATCACCACCAAAGCTACGCGCCGTTTGCGTTAGAGTGTGACCAACACTTTCAGGGCCTAGTTCGATACGTTCTTGCTCAAAACGAACCTTGGTGCCTCCACCAATGGCTAACGCCAAAATATCAGGCATGCGGAAGTTGGTTCTCACTTCGCCAATCTCTACCGCTAAGCTCGACTCTCTTGGGTAACCGTGAGTTAGCACGCCGATATCAGACGTAGTGCCACCCACATCGACCACGATTGCATCTTTTAACTTGGTCAGGTGGCTTGCTCCGCGAATCGAGTTTGTTGGGCCACAAGCCACGGTAAGAATCGGGTACATCAATGCGAATTGCTGCGACATCAGTGTTCCGTCGTTCTGACCGAAATAAGGCGTGGTGTGGATTTCATGATTGATGAGTGCATTACAAAAGCCGTCTACGAATCGTTTTGCTGTACCTTGCAGAGCAGCATTGAGGATAGTGGCGTTCTCGCGTTCTAAAAGCCCTAAGCTGCCCACTTTATGGGATAACGAAAGGTTCACCCCCGGAAGTTCTTGTTGAATCCACTCTGCTGCTTGAAGCTCCTGGTCGCCATTGACGGGAGAGAACACTCCGCAGATAGCAATGGAATCCACTTGGCCTTTCATTTTCTGGCAAAGCTCGCGGATTTCAGATTCTTGAATGTCGGCAATCAACTGGCCGTCATACTCATAGCCGCCGTGAGCTTGATAGAAGTGCTCCCCAAGCAGTGTTTGCCAAGCTTTGCTCCAACCACAGAGTGGCGGAACACTATCACCACTTGGAAGCGCTAAGCGAATCATGCCGACTCTATCTAAGCCTTTTCGTTCAACGATTGCGTTGGTGCATTGAGTGGTACCAAGCATCGCATGTTTCACTTGCTGACCATCAATGTTTGCTTGGCTTAATAGCGCAGCTATCGCGTTATCAATGCCGGTTGAAATGTCATGTGTGGTTGCGGTTTTTACTTTGGCAATCACATTCAAGTCTGCGTCGAGCAGTACACCGTCGGTATTGGTGCCACCTACGTCAATGCCAAGGCGGCAGTAATCAAGCGTAATGTTTGTCATGCGACTACCTCTTCAATGCAGACTTTAGTTGTTCAATGGTTTGATACTCGACGGTGTAGCCAAAGTAACCCGGGCCCGCGACTTCGATGCCTTTGTCAGTGCGCCATTTAGGGTCACAAGGGTAGGCAATTAGGTCGATGCGCTGCCCGTAACGAAGTTGTTCGGTTGTGATTGGCTTACCCGTTTCATGATCCAAGATCGAAATAAGATCCGGTGTTGATGCCAGCAGGTTATCTTGGTTCATGTCGGCGCGGCTTGTGCCTTTGTGCGCGAGAAGCAATTCGTTTTGGAACTGCACAAACACGTTATCGACGCCTGTATCTTCAAACTGAGCCAACTTTTCAATCACGACACCACCTGTTGCAAAGCCACCGTCGGTTTCACGTTGAATATCAACAATCTTGCCACTGATGATGGTATGGCCGCCGACAATATCTAAAACGGCCTGTGTGCCACTCTGATTGTTGTCGTTCGCCAATCTAATCGCTTCACCAATCTTCATTGCTTGGGTCAGTGTTGCAGGCAGTGCGCTGCGTTTTAGGTTCTTACCGTTCATTGGGTAATCGCACATTGCTGCAGAGCCGCCCATCTGCTCGGTAATTGGCCTCGCAAACTTTTCAGACCAAATACCGTCAATTGGGTAAAGCGTGACGACATTGCCACGCTCATCGGCCAATGTGTTCGGTGCAGAAGGGAGACCATCAAGAAAGAAGGTCACCATCTGAGCTTCTGGAAACGCACGTCCCATCGCATCACAATCGATCACAGGAATGTTCTTTTGCGCTGCAACGAGAATTGGAATCAATGAATTAAAACCGCCCACTTCGATAGGAAACGTTGCCGCTACTTCAGTGCCGAGCGCTTTTTCCATCGCTTCGAAAGCAATCAACATTTGATCTTTCGAATTGAGTTTCTCTACTGCAACGGTTGGTGCGCCAATCATTGAAGAGGGCACCGTCATCCAATCGTCTTGCACGTCTTCTAAAGGAATCATGCGTACAGGGTGCTTTGCCGTTGCAATGGCTACTTTCGCCATCAAGGCACCGCTGTATGGGTCACCGCCGCCGCCAGTACCTAATACCGTCGCACCCAGCGCGATATCATCAATCATTTGTTCAGTAATAATCACAACTACTATTCCTTATCACTTGAAGGAGAAAGTTTCATTAGGGCGAGGTAAATCACACCAGCGGCAAGAATGCCGTCTAACGCCGAGATGCTGGTGAACGAAAACAGATTGAAAAACTCTGGTGCAGTACAAGCGCTGAATGCAGTACCAAATGCCCAAGAAGCCAAGCCTTTAAACATCCAAGCTGGAACTTGTTGGATGTTCTCAAAGCTCATTTTTGTCGAATCTAAAACATAATATTGAACGATGTAGACACCCGCAGCAGGCGCAATGGTTACGCTGAGTAGCATTAAGAAGTCGGTAAACTTGTTCACCATGCCGAGTTGAGCAATGCCAATGCCGACGATGGTCATGATCACAACCAGAACAGGGCGCGGAATCTTAGGTAGAACCATCGACATGCATAAGCCGCCAGAGGTCAGGTTGCTACTGTTGGTCGTCCATTGTGCGAACACCAGCACGATGATAGCCGCCATGCCTAAACCTAGGGTGAAGAAGACTTCGACTAGGTCGTCGGTGCCGGTCATTTTGGTCAAGATCAATGCGATAAGAATGATGGCACTGTTGCCGACGAGGAAACCGATACCCGCTCCTAAAATCGCATCACGGCGTGTTTTGGCGTAGCGAGCAATATCAGGTGCAGCAACCGCAGCTAGAATCCAGATAGACATAACAAAAGAGATGGCTTGGCCAAGCGTCAAAGGATCTTCAATCGATGGCGCTGCGCCACCTTGATAATCAGCAGCCATAAACAAACCGATGGTAATCAACGTCACCATCAATGGAACAGAATAGGTACTGAGTTTGCCTAAAGCACGAACGCCATAGATAGCCGTCATCATCATTAACACACTGCCGCCAATAAGAGCGGTGAGGTGTGAAATTATGATGTCGTATTTCGCCAGTGCATCGACCATGATGAAAGCGAAGAAATCAGCCTGGAATGCGAACCAGCCGACTAATGAGATGCCGTTGATGAAGCCAAGAATTTTACCGCCGTTACGGCCAAATACCGCGCTGCTCACCAGCGGGGTAGACACGCCAGCTTGAAAGCCAATGTTGGCACACAGCATCGCGATGATCGCCAATAAGCCTGAACCAATAAACGTGGCAAGCAGTGCGTCTTCAAAACCAATACCGCTGCTTAGAATCGAGCCGAGAAACAGTCCCGAAATGTCGATGCCGATTGCCAACCAAATAAGGCTGATGACCCACCAAGATCGTTTGGCCTTCTCGGGAACGGGTTCCAACTCGAAGTCATCTATCTTTTTGTGGCTGTGTGTTGCTTCGGGTTTATTCACGTAAGCTTCTGCCGCCATAGTGCCATCCATGCATTGTTATTCCATAAGTGTGAATAAAGCATACTGATGTATTTATTGTTAATAAATGAATATAATCAGATGTAAACATAACAAAAAACAAATGTGAGTGGCAAAGTGAATCCAAACAATAAGTTAGATAAAAGAGACCTACGTAGATTAGAGCTTTTTTGTGAAATTGTTGAACAAGGAGGCATCAATCAGGCGGTCGCAAGCACTGGGATTAGTCAACCAGTGCTGAGTAATCAGCTTATTGCCTTGGAAAAAAGCTTAGAATTAACATTATGCCAACGTGGTCGACGTGGTTTTAAGCTGACTCATGAAGGTGAGCAAGTGTATAAATATGCGAACCAACTAAAATCGACCTTAACCGACTTCGCTTATAAGTTACGAGGTGTACAGACGGAACTCTCTGGGCATGTGCGAATTGGATGTTTGGATAACACCGTCACTTTGCCTTATAACCCACTTCCCAAAGCGATCGAGACGTTTTACCAACGCAGTAACAGTGTAGAGGTGAGTGTTGATGTCGGGGATTTCACCCAGTTGAATGAGAAGTTAGCAAAGAGCCAGATTGATATGATGATAGTGGTTCTAGGGTCACATCAAAAATCAGCGTTTCAACATAAATACCCACTGTTTGAAGAGCACAGTTATCTGTATGCGCGTAAGGATCTGGCTGAGAAGATCATGGACAAGGATTTCTCATTGGATGGCTGTCGTATCAACATGGGCGGCTATGCCAAAGATGAGATGTTCCGATTACTGAATATTGAGCAGTACGATTCCGTAAAGCCTTTTGATGGCTGGCATGTCGAGTCGGGTGTCATTCTAACCTTGGCGGGCACACACCTGAGTTTTTTACCGTCTCATTTAATCGACCGTGGCCATTATGACCAAGCCTTGATTCCGCTTCAGCCCGAGAAGTGGAGCCTTAAGAGTCAGTTTTATGTGGTGTTGAAGCAACCTGTAGATTCCCTTTCCCCCGCCGCGCGTGCGTTTTTTGATGAGCTACACCAACCGGAAGCATCGGATTCAATATAGAGAGCTTTTCGCTTCTCAAGAGCACTTCTCGCTTCTCAATAGCACCTAAGATACTTTTCCCCATATACAAAAAATCCTCGGCCAAGACAGAGGATTTTTGCTTTTATGCTTTATGAGTGAAAACTAACGGTTCTCGAAGCGGTTGTAATCCAACAATCCGAACTCGATCGGTTGGTCTTGTTGATACCAACGATGCACGCGATCACTGAATGGCCAGAACTCGCTAGAACTGCGTCGTACCGCAAACTTATCCAGCAGCGCCACGTAGTCTTCTTCAGTGCTTAAGTTTTGCAGCGTTTTAACCAGAGTAGGAATCTCGCTCTCGGTTAATGATAGGTAAGCCGCAGGGTAGCTACCGACAACGCCTCGTACGAGGGTAAGGTCATCATTGGCGTAATCACGGTTACCTTCTTCATTAAACAAGCTAGAAATGTTGCTGTGCGCGTTATTGTGAATCATGGTGAACAGTTGCTCTTCGCCGTTTTCGCCTTCAATCATGATCATCACTAATTGAGGCACATGACGCAGGCCTTCGCCCTTTATCAAATTCACTTGGTTAAGCAGTGCTTCATTCTTCCTACCAAAACCTGTTTCAACAATCTCAAAGCGATTATCGAGAACAGGTGCGAGCTTATCTTTGATCATATCAAGCAGTTCGTGTTTCGGATCCGCCGTTTTGTAAACCACGCTGGTCGGCTGATCAAAAGGTGCAATGTTTCGCTGCAAATAGTCACTCAGTTGTGCGCTTTGGTTCTGGTACCAACTAGAGTGTTCAATGTGACGAACGTCTTTAGGAAGAAGGCTTAAGAAGTTACTCTCACCTTCAAGACGCAAGAAGTCCATGAACATGCGTGTAATCAGCTGGTGGCCAAAGTTGCCGTAAACATCGAAGCCTGCAACGAGAAGATAATGAATACGCTCTAGAAGAGCATAATCAAGAATCCACGCAGTCTTAGGTTGCGTGCCAACTAACCCTTGTACAACAGAGGCGCTATCGAAGTGCCTAAAGACGGTGAGAGCAGCATTCGGGTTGATGCCATCGCCATCCCAAATGATGCCAGTGTCTAGGTGGACGCCACTCTCGAACCATTGGTTAGTGAAGTCTGATTTCGCGTTTAGGTATTGCGCTTGTTGCTTTGCGTATCTTACCCAGTTGGTCACAGGTACGGTG
This sequence comes from Vibrio sp. 10N.222.54.A3, assembly GCF_041474095.1. NCBI lineage: Bacteria > Pseudomonadati > Pseudomonadota > Gammaproteobacteria > Vibrionales > Vibrionaceae > Vibrio > Vibrio sp. 10N.222.54.A3. Next base: position 24,684 of record NZ_JBFRTN010000057.1, on the reverse strand, counting down.
TTACTTTTTAGTTCGCTAGGTAGCTTTAAATTTTTCTTTTGACTTGCGTAGAAGGCGTTGATTTCCGGAACATCGGCTTTCTCTGGGTCGATGAAGAAAACCCAAAAACGGTCGTTAATTACGTTCAAGGCAAGTTGACCACGACACACAGGTCCTTTGATATAGGCCATGATGGTGTTTTGCGCGTTATCTAACATGAAGTTGAAGCGCGAGTTTACTGTCAGTGCTTCAAACGAAGTCATTGGGTTAGCTGAAACATCGATGTCGTAACTAGGTAGTTGTTTTACTTCGTAATTTACGTCGACAAACCAGGTATTCCACTTTTGTAGACGCTCTTTATTAAGTGCGAAAGGCATGTGCGTTTTGTCGACGATAGTGCCTTGTTCTGGAATCAGACGGTAGTAAACACGGTCTACTTTTGGATCGTCATAAGGGCGACGAGTCGTGATGCGCTGTACCGCTTCACCTGGTGGTGTTGCAGAGCGAACAACAGTGAAGAAGCGTGTTGGCTGAGCTAAATCAGAAAAATAGACATGAGATAAAAACAGGTGCTCGTAGATGTAACGTGCTGAAAGTTGACTCTTATTGTCGCTCTTGTTTAAAAAGCTTTCGTAGACATTAACGAGCTCTTGTTCTGCATCAGTCAATGGAATGTGGTCGTTCATTAACGCGCCATTTTCCAACCAACTCATTAAAGTCGCGTATTCGGTTTTGTCTAAGTTTGGCATCCCATAAGGCATTCCCCAAGTTGGGTAATCTCTCTCGTATTGAGCGTATTCTTCAATGGTTGGGCACTGTTGGTCGCGATCGATTGAAAAGTCGAAACCTTCAAGCTGGGTTTGATCGGGCAGAGGGTGATTCTCTTTCTGGATCAACATACGAGAAACAAGACCAGCATCGAGGTTAGCCGTTGAGTTCTGCATACGCTCATTGAGGACTGGATGAAAATCCGCATCGCGCCACTCTTGCGTGGTTAACGCATCTTCAAACAAGCGAGTAGGGGCTGATGCCGTTAAGCGGGTGCCTTGATAAACGAGTGCCTTGCTCGCGCCTCGGTCTATACCTTCCACTGAAGACATTTTGAGTTGGCAAGGGGCGTCATAACAAGCGTGACAAACCACGCATCGGTTATCAATGATGGGCTTTACTTCGTCAATGAAGTGCTGCGCTTGAGCTGAAAGAATAGGTGCTTGGCGATCGCGTACTTGTTGTTCACCAAACAGTTCGTCGAAGTTTAAACCCGCGTAGACGGCACAACCTGAGAAGACGCTAACAAAAGCTAAAATGAAGAGTTTTCTTAAATTCATACGTATTTAAATATTAGGCATTTTCTATAATTATATCGAAAATGATTGAAAATGCTCATGTTCTAACAATTTTGTAGACAAGATCTTGATGGGGCGAGTGACTTGTCGATGCGCGTTACTCGCTTGTGATCAGAAATTGGAGTTTAGACTTAGCTAGATTTAAGTCCCAAGAGCTAAAAGCTAGCAGTTAAGAGTTAAGAGTTAAGAGTTAAGAGTTAAGAGCTAAGACTCATTGATTGACGTAACAAACAGAGAAGGGGACAGACAATCGCTCAAACTCTTTGATCCAGCGCCACTGGTTGTCTTGCAGTTTATCGCCAGGGCCTTTGACTTCAATCCAATGAAACTCATCGCCCTTGAACGCAATCAAATCCGGCATCCCAGTTCTAAATAGCTTTAAGTCACTCAATATCACTTTGAAGAGGTCTACAACCAAGGCATTTGGAATTGAAGCCATGCCGTGTTCGATGAGTGCCTTAGGAAAATAATTCCAATGAACAAAGGGGTTCGCGATACCTTGCTTTTCATCGTAAGTATTGAGCAAATGGTTCAGCCCATGTTTGGATATCGTCTGAAACACGGCTTCAACCTGTTCGGCTCGCTTGTCTACGAAATCTGAATGGTACAGATCCAATGGTCGATGTTGGTATCGATTGATAAAGGCGCCTTCAATGTCTGCGAAAATGACATCCCAGAAAGCCAAACCAAACAAGCCACATAAAAAGCTGTTTTCAGAAAAGTAGACGTCCCAACCTTGGTTCTCAAAATGCTGCTTTACCGCAAGCTCTACTCGCGTTTGGCTGAGGTCCAATTCCAGTCTTATCTCTTTGCAGCTAGGCTTTATGGTTCGTGAAACCTTGTGCCCCTGTTTCCGGAGTAGCCTGTCTTCAAGCTTAATCGCGACTTCCAACTCTGACACATCCGTTGGAGTAGCTTTCATTTGCGTGACAATGTCACACATTAAGTCTAGCGTACCTTGCTTATCACAGATGCGCGCAAGTCGCTCTCTGCTCGGAGGAAGTGTAGATTGCTTGAACCAAAAGATAGCTTGGTCGTTTAGGTTAAGCCTTTCTAGATCGCGAGCAATATCATTGATCAAACGCGATCGTTTTCTGGCAATGCTTCTGTGTTCTGACTCTTCAGGAATCGAGTTTAAAAGCAGTTCCAGAAACTCACCGTCTTTACGGTCACCTTCTGAATATAAGCGCTGAATATCGCGCATCTGGATTAATTGATTGAGTTGATCTCTAGAAGTGAAGAAGCGGCGCTGCTTGCTTAATGGGTAGTTCTCAAAGGTGTTTAGCCCAAGGTCACTTAACACGAACTGACTTAAGTCTTGATAGGTGTTGGCAAAGAACAGCAACAGTAATACATCAATCACTTGAGATTCGATGACGTAAATACAGTCGAAAGAGAGGTTTTGAAATTGATCAAAAGGTTGCTGATCAAGCCGTAACAACAGCTCGTCTTTCTTGGCATTTCTATGGCTCTTAAGGGCGGGGAATACACTCAACAGCTCTGGTTTGGTGAGCAAGTGAAACCCGAGCTCGACCTCACTAATGGCGAGGTCATGCTGTTCTTCGGGATGACTCAACCCAATGAAGCCTGAGCTGTTTAGCTCTTGCAGTACGGTCTTTAGATCTGGGATCTCAACATAGTTGAGTTTATCGCTGCGAAACCAACGGCCTTTACGAGAAAGCAAACGAACCATTAGGCATTGGCTTGAAACAGAAAGACGTTTGTATGCGGACAACCAACGACATTCATCATCACTCAGAAGATCGGGGTAGAGCGTTTGAGCGTGTTCAACCAGTCGATTGAAGTTGTCGAGATAATAAGTGGGGGAGAGCTGAAGAGTGGTTTCGGTCGTCAATGGAGAAGTCGCTTGATACAAAAAGAGCCTAACCCTAAGGTTAAGCTCTTCAGTAACAAATTCAATCTTTTCTGTTGATTAAGCTTGTGATGCTTTTAGTTCAGCAACTTTAGCTTCAGAGATTGGTTTAGTGATGATTGCTAGAACAATACACACTGCCATCATAACTGCAGAGATTGTGTAAGCTAGGCCGTAACCTTCGCCGTTTGACATTGAGAAGCCAACAACTGCTGCACCGATAGCGCCGCCGATACCCCATGCCGTGTAAAGCACGCCGTAGTTAGTACCGTAGTTTTTCAGGCCGTAGAACTCAGCAGTTAGTGTTGGGAATACTGCTAGAAGCGTACCGTAACCAACCGCTGCGATAGCCGTACCAATGATTAGCGTGAATTCAGAGTTGAACGTAGCGAATAGAGCCATGTTCGCGCCTTGAAGGATGAACGCTAGAAGTAGAGTACGTACGCCACCGATTTTATCTGCAAGCATACCCGCAGCAACACGGCCGCCTGAGTTGAATACTGCAAGGATAGACGCTAGGTAAACTGCGTTTGGCAGGTTAGCTTGAACGCTAGCAATTGTAGTGATGTTACCGATGATCATTAGACCAACAGATGCAGCGAATGCGTACATGATCCATAGAGAGTAGAACTGAGGAGTCTTCAGCATTACTTTCCAAGTTAGGTCTTCAGTCTTCTTAACCGCTTTAGGAGCTTGGCCTGCTTTTACTTTAGGCTCAGCTGGCGTGTAATCCGCTGGTGGGTTGTTGATTGTTGCTGCTAGAGGTACTGCGATTGCAAGTACACCAACACCAAGAATCATAAAGCTAGTTTGGATACCCATGCTGTCGATTAGCGCAGAAGTTACTGGTGCTAGGTAAATAGCCGCAAGACCGAAGCCTGCTGCGATAAGACCGTTAACCATACCTTTCTTAGAAGAGTGGAACCACTTCATTGCTGATGGAGACAGACATGCGTAACCGAAGCCGATACCTGCACCTGTTATAATACCGAACGTGATGTTCAGCATCATAGGCGTTGTAGCGAAACCAGAAGCAATCATACCTAGGCCTGTAAGCGCTGTACCTAGGATAAGGATCTTACGTGGACCCATACGGTCTTGTAGGATGCCCGCAACAAGAAGACAAACAGAGAATGTGATAGTTGCAATAGCGTAAGGTGAAGATGCTTCAGCAGCACTCCAACCAGCTTCAGTTACTAGCGCTTTGTTAAATACACTCCAAGCATACAGGATGCCAAGACAAAGGTTGATACAGAAGCCTGCTAGCAGGATACGTGTTGCTTTATCAATCTTGCTCATTTTTATTCTCAGTTTTGTCATCGGTTAGTGGAGAGCCACTTAACTAAAGACGGGTTATTGTGATTGTTTCTTCAAAATTAGTTTGCGTTTATCAACAGATAGCGCAAAAGAGCGCGGATTATAACCAATTAAAATGTGATTGGAATCTCTTTTTCCATTTTTGGTAAATTAAATTCAATTTGTTAATAAGTTGTTTTTCATTGGTTTTTGAAATGTTTTTAACACCTCTCTATTTTGTTCTTTTTCGCTCTGTCTTCTTATTATTTCAGGGATTTTGAGGTGATGGTTTTTGAATAGACGCGTATTGCGTGCGGATATCACAGAGTTACAAATAATTTTAATTAATTTCCAAGGTTAAATTTGTGTAACAAAATAAATCGTAACAGCGCTTTGTTCATATGAGACAAGGAGTAACGGAGTTTTATTAAAAACGGAATGTTAAGCAATTGTTAAGGGTGATTTTTGTTAGTACTTTTGCTTACATTTTGTTCGATTGGAGGGGTTGTGTTGTCCGTAAAAAGTGGGAAAATAGTATGCAAACTGAGATTCCAAATTTGAAAGGATGCGTTTCCAACTTATGGTGAGGCGAGTATTATGAAACTGTTTTTAATTTTATTGATGTCAATTTCTGGTGGTGTAGCGGCAGCTGACCATATTCACTCTTTCCTATTCGGCTTCTATGTTGCGGCTCTAGCAGTTGGTAGTTGCTACTGGCTTGCATTCCGCAGTACGCGTTTCCCACAGTTGGCATTAGTGCTATTGATGTGTGGCTTTTTTGCGAAAATTGCAGTGACTGTTATCGGTGTTTCTTGGGGTATCTCGAACGATATCATTCAATCGCCGTTCATTTTCTCATTGTCATACCTGTTCTTCTTAGTGGTTGTGTCTTACGTTTGGTTTGCATACCGCGATAAATTGACGCTAAAACAACGCGCTAAGAAGGTAGAAGAGTCTCGCAAGCAAGCGGCAGCATAATTCGATTTGATTCTTAAAAAGCCTTCTTCGGAAGGCTTTTTTGATCCTGCCTACCTGAACTCTATTATTTGGTTATGACGGCAGATAAAAGAAACCCAGTATGGTGACATACTGGGGTTACTTGTTATGTATCTATTATCTAGCAGTTACCATCTACCAAAGACTACTCTGAAGGTGTGTTATTTCTTCATCATCTTAGCGAGATCGGCGAACGGGTTGTGTGTCGCTGACTGATGATCATCTAAACTCGCTTTTGCATCCACACCATAACGCTCATGGTCAGTGTATTTTGAATGCTCATGATCGTGACAGTACAGGCACAGTAGCTCCCAGTTGCTGCCATCTTCAGGGTTGTTTGTATGGTCGTGATCCACGTGGTGAACGGTAAGCTCTCGGAGGTTTGAGTAAACAAATTCGCGCGCACATTTACCACAAACCCAAGGGTACAGTTTTAGTGCTTTTTCGCGGTAGCCTTTCTCTTGGCGAGCATACGCTGCACTCGAACCTGTGAAATCAGAAGACATTGCCAAATCCTTATCAATTGTAATATCCCGATTTTATCACAGCTTTCTTGAAGCTGTCGGTATGTCGTTCGTAAAATCATTGCTAAATGATGCAGTGGACTTATCGATATTAGATTGAAGTTTGAATACAGACTTACCTTCTACACACTAACGCTTAAGCGGGTTATGTCTTTCTGGAATAAGCCATGCTTAACAGTTTGAAAATAAATCGTATTCAGGGGTTTTAACCGCAGGCATGTGACCTAATATCAGTTTGTGAGACCCTATATTAATAAGGAAATATCATGTCAGAACAATACACTCCGCCAAAAGTTTGGGTTAACGATACTGCTGGTGGTAACAAGTGGGCAAACATCAATAGTCCTGAATCTGGAGCTCGCTTTGATAAAGAGCTTCCTGTTGGTGACCATGCTTTTCAATTGTATTCTCTTGGCACACCTAACGGTCAAAAAGTCACTATCTTGCTGGAAGAGTTGTTAGCAGCGGGTGTTAAAGAAGCTGAATATGATGCGTACTTGATCAACATCGGTGAGGCTGATCAGTTCTCTTCTGGCTTTGTTGGCGTGAATCCAAACTCCAAAATACCAGCACTTGTCGACAAGTCTGGTGACGAAGACGTGAATGTATTCGAATCGGCATCTATCTTGATGCATCTAGCAGAAAAATTTGGTCACTTCTTACCAAAAGAAGGGGCAGCAAGAACGCAAACCATTAACTGGTTGTTCTGGGCACAAGGCTCGGCACCATTCCTAGGCGGTGGTTTCGGCCACTTCTACGCTTACGCGGATGAAAAGCAAGAGTACCCAATTAACCGCTTCGCAATGGAAGCTAAGCGTCAACTAGATGTGTTAGACAAACAGCTCGCAAATAACACATTTGTGGCGGGTGACGAGTTAAGCATCGCTGATATCGCGATTTGGCCTTGGTATGGCAACCTTGTGCTAGGCAAAATTTACGATGCGGCCGAGTTTCTACAAGTTGAGTCATACACCAACGTTGTGCGCTGGGCGAAGCAACTAGAAGCGCGCGAAGGCTTCCAACGCGGCCGAGTGGTTAACCGTTCATTTGGCGAAGAGTGGGAGCAAGTACCAGAGCGCCACTCTGCAGAAGACATTGACCGAGTTTTAAAGCTTAAGCCTTAGTTCTTTTTTGAACGTGTTTTTGGCAGATATACCCTATCGGTCTTAATGTTAATGGCTAATTGAAACGCCATATCTCAATCGAGATATGGCGTTTTTCCGTTTTAAGGTAGGGAGAGGTTTTGTAATTGGAATGAGAGTCTCAATTATCATTTTATTTTTCTTATTCAATCGCTTATGAGTAATGGTCTTTGTGGTTAAGACAAAAAACAATAGTCATCGAGGTGGAGTAAATCTATAAGATAACGGTCCACTTTAAATTACGACTAACTTCGCTCAATGAAAAAAAACTTAATTGCGTTGGCTATCATATCCACGGCTCTTTTAGGGTGTAATCACGACTCACTAAGCTATAGTGGTGGCCCTGATACGGCTCCTCCAACAGATATTGTACCACCAACGGACATTCTTCCTCCGACAGATATTGTACCACCAACGGATATTCTTCCGCCGACTGACATTATTCCACCAACAGATATTATTCCCCCAACAACTTACATCGGTTCACTGTTGTCGAGCGGGGCGTTTGTTTCTGGAGATGTGTACTGTGACGGCATTCATCTTGAAAACGGAACGTTCAGTGTAAAACAAGGCGTGAGTTTTAGTTGTACCTTGGGTCACCTTACTTTAGGTGATTTCACGGCTCCTTTCCCCAAAGTCACAGAAAGCACGATTTCAAATGATGCGCTTCATGCGGCATTTGAGTTGACAGAATTACATGGAGACAACGTTACCAAGGTACTCGAATCAATTGATGTTTGTGAGACTGAAAGTGCTATCTGTCTAAAAGAGCTGGATGCTTTTGATATTGAGGATGTGTTCTCGCAGCTTGATGATCAAGATGCTGTCGATGCGTACTTTTCATCGAAAGAAGAGGAGTCTACAGATGAAGTAGGTAAGGCTCCTAGTTCACACGTAGACACAACTGTTGTTCCTGCGGTTGACCCTAATGCGGACAATAACCTTAACGCTGGTTTTGTTTCTGCAGACGCGGAGTCTACCTATGCTTATAAGCCAAGTGTTGAAGGTAAGGTGTTAACTCGCAGTAAGCTTACAGACGCTAATGGTACGCCGATTTCTGGGATCAGTTTCTTTTCGGCTAACGCGACGGGCGTGACGGATGAAGAGGGAGTCTTTGAGTACCTGTGGGGCGACAGAATCGTTTTTGGTATTGATACGTTTGAGTTTGGCTCCATTACGGGTAATCAGGTTGCTTATAAATTGTCTGATGTGACCAATAATGTGGTTGAGAAAGCGAATATCCAGTCATTACTAGAGCGCTATGCGGTTGATCATGTAAGTTATTATGAGATATCTGAAGAAGTCCAAGATACCTTTTCAAATTACCCTAATGTTATAAATGAGTTGATCAACCTAACTCTGCCAAATGGGGGGCTGATAGAGGGTACAGACTTCGAACTTCCTAATGAGTTTGTTGGTCAGTTTAGCCAAGGGTTAACGGCAGTCATTGATGAGCAGCTGCGCCAAACGCCTCAGTTTATGGATTATGTTCGTCAACCTGCCGTTTTATCTATGAATTCTGGTCAGTATGTAACAGAGTCTCTGCAGCAAATCTTCCACAACGTCACCAAATTCCATGTCTTCAATGACAATGGTAGCTTTTACGGTGCAACGGGTTATACCCGTGGTATGCGAGCTCTGAATATATCGAACAGAGCATTCCCTGTGATGATGCCAAGAACTGATAAAAACCGTGAGCTTTACTTTGGTGAGCAACAGGCCTGGACTCGTGAAGGCAAGCCTTACATCGCACAACACCCAAGCATCTCGATGCCGCCGATTCCTTTAGTCTCTGAAGACAACGCGACTTATGGTTTTCCATTCGTTACAGCAGGCGAGATAGGCAAAGGTAAGGTCGTGTTCATAGGTAATGGCTTATATCCAAGTATTCTGTCATGCCCTGAAAATTATTGGGCCAATCGAACATTGCATATCGATAGCAACAAACAACAGTGCACTGTTTCGACGTTCGAAAACCTACTGCATGATGACCAAGGCAGCATGAGGTCGTTTTTCTCGAACTTGTTTGAGTGGTTCAATAATGGTCTGCCTATTGCTGGGATGAATGCAGTCACCAATATTGACCAAGCTTATTCGGCTTATCACCACTCCACAATGGGTAAGCAGTACACGTTTTTTGTTAGTCCTCAGTATGGTTTTGCATCAGTAGAAAAGCGCGGTTCAGGTGACTTTGATGGTTTGGATGCGAGCACCACGCCTATTTTGATCCTTCAGGCATACCCACCTAAGTTGGTTCAAGATGGCATGACTAACCAGTTTGTTGCTGACTTGGATAACCCTAACTTAAACCAAGACGATATTACGGCTCTTATTAACTATGTTAATGACGGTGGCAATATCTTGTTTATGGATGCGATTCAAACGACTAACCCTGAACCTATTGGACGCTTAGCGGACGCCGCGGGTGTATCTCTAGGTGGTGAAAACGTTACGCCAACAAACCAAGCTTTCTGCGGTAGCTCTTATTACTGCCAAGCGCCGTATCCAAATTTTCACGTGAAGAGTGAAAAGGAAATGGTGGTTCTTGAGCGTTTTCAAGATAACCAAGGAGAGCCTCCGTTCACGGTAAATCAAGATGGTACGGTTGAGTGGATTGAAGATGAATCCAAAATCAAGTTTGAAATCCCGACTTATGAGGTTGCTAAGTTAGACGCTGAAGGGAAGCCAGTGCTTGATGCGTCTGGTGTAACGGTAATGGAGGCAAAATCCGCACGTATCTTTGTTGAATCTGTAGCAGAGCGTGAAGCGGCGATCAAAGAACTGCAGTCGGCATTCGTTGGCACTGAGCTTTGTAAGAACGAGTATGAATACGAATTTAACTGTATAGAGACTCGTTCTGGAGACGGTGTGACTGTTCGCGGTGCTTATCATAGAGCCGATTTCGATCGCTATGAAGTGAGTAAAACCATTGTCGACAGTATGGTGAAAGCAGCGAACTTGGGTTCTAACTTTACAGCGCTCTACGAGCACGAGATTTACTATCGCACGAAAGGTACTCAAGGTAAGCGTCTGTCTAACAGCGAATTGACTCAAGCGTTTGATAACCTGTCTGTTTGGATGTGGAATGACAACGCATACCGATTTGAAACAGACATACAAGATGAGTTGGGGTTCAAGCAAGCTGTTCAGTTCCTTAACTGTTATACCGAAGACTTACATCAAACAGATACACTAGAAGCACAGTGTCCTGTTGACCTAAAAGCGTCGTTAGTCGCTAATGGAATGATACACGGCGAAGGTGAGTTATCGGGACAGTTGAATCCGAGCTATCCATTAAATTACATGGAGAAACCTCTGACTCGCATTATGTTGGGGCGCTCATTCTGGGATCATGAAATCGTTGTTGATACCACAATGTATCCGGGTCGAACTTCAGGTGCATCTTCGTCAAGTTCGGTTCTTATCCAAACAGATGGCAAGGGCGTCACGTATTCGGCTGGGAACAATCAATCGACAGGTTTATGGGCTCCTCAGCTACAAGATGTGACGATTAGTCATGGTGTCGCTGCAACGATTACTGTAATGATGGCGGATGATCTTACAGGTAAGCCGAATCACGAAACGAGTTTGAAACGCCCTCCACGTATGCAAACCAGCTTTGACTACAATGGATCGAGCTTAACTTTCAAGGTTCCATATGGTGGCCTTATTTACATTCAACCGAAAGTAAAAGAGCTTGGTGAAGTCTCGTTTAGCATTGATGGCGCGTTAAAAGCTGCTTGGTGGAAAGAGGGACAGTGGATTAACACTATTCAATCGGCAGACGCACCAATTGCAGAAATCGATACGGGTTCATCTATTTACACTACACCAATAAGGAATCTAGAATCCGCTGATTTGAACCAATTCGCAACAGATATGAATCGATTCGCTGACGCTGCTAGTGACTTCTACGGGCGTGATGAGAAACAAAGCACTGGTTTACACCGTAGGTTCACTTATCCAGAACTGAAGGCGTTCCGCCATCGTTTTGTGAATGACGTGCAGATTTCGATTGGTGCTGCTCACTCTGGTTACCCAGTGATGAATTCAAGCTTTAACGCAAATCGGACATACATTCCAACCAACCCTGTGAACGACTGGTTGTTGTGGCATGAAGTTGGTCATAACTTAGCATCAGCTCCTTTCCTAGCGGCTGGTAGTACAGAAGTGACCAATAACCTTCTTGCGTTGTATATGCAGGAGTTAGAGGGGCGCAATGCAAACCCTGAAATGGATCGTATTAAATCGGATATTAAGAAAGCACCTAAATGGCTAGAGCTTAATAATGAACATGCGTGGTCACATGGTGATGCAGGTTTACGATTAGTTATGTTTGGTCAGCTAAAAATCTGGGCAAAATCGAATTTTGCAATTGATGATTGGTATACACGCGGCGCAAGCCAATCTGATGTGTATGGTGAAGATGAAGGCTGGAACATGTTCAAACTTATGCACCGTAAAGCTCGAGGTGATACAGAGGGTGATGCGGTTGAAAACTATTGTAGTGCCAAAGATACTGGGCTAACCGGTGGCGACTTAATGATGGTATGTAGCTCCTACGCTTCGAACTATGACTTAAGTGATTTCTTTGTTGCTTGGAACGTGGGAGAAACCTCGATGACTAATGCTGATGGCTCGAAGTCTTATAGTGGCGGAATTAGCTCTAAAGGTCTTAGTGCGGTTGAACAGTTAAAACTAGAGAAACCAAAGAACAGCCCTTTGAATGTTGATTCAATTTACTAACGCTAATTCTTGCTAAGGCATTTTACAGCTAAAATATAGGCGCCACACTTAAATTACGTGTGGCGTTTTTGTTGCAATGTTCTAGAAACTTTCAGCTAGATCAGCCTTCTACATGATGTTTAGTACTTCGGCTGCCATTGGTTGGCTGTCCTTGCTAGAGAAAGCAGGTTAAACTGTTCGCATCATAATTCTAAAGGATGGTGCCATGTACCACGGTCATATCTATTTCCCTCTGCGATTTGCAGAGCAAGCAGAAACACTGCGTCAGAAAATTTTAGCGGAACGTAAAGATGTATTAGAGGTTTTCCCATTAATACAGCGTTTGGTTGGTCCACATAAGATGCCAATGTTTGAGATTCACTTTGCGAACAAAGAGTCGGGCATTGTTGAATGGCTTGAACAAGAACGCGGTGATATGTCGGTGCTTATTCACCCTGTAACTGGCGGTGAAGAAACTTTGGATCACACAGTACGAGCGATCTGGCTTGGTCGTGAATTGGGTGTCTTTGAAGAAACGCTTACTAGCTAATCAAATATACCAATATTGCACTTAACTCATTCCGACCGGAAAATACATGAACAATAAAAAGGCTCCTCAAATGAGGAGCCTTTGTTTTATTTCAAGGAACCGTTTACCAAGAAACCGGTTATCAAGAGCTTCTGGTTATCGGGCTGAACCGTTAACCAGAGTAGGGGGATTAAGCCTCTGCCGTTACTTTAGATCCGCTCATCTTTTTAAGTGCTGCGTAGCCAAAGCCTGTTACTAGCGTACCTGCTGCAATCGCTACTAGGTACATAAGTACTGGAGAGATAGCGCCAGGAATCAGTAGTACGAATAGACCGCCGTGTGGAGCCATTAGCTGTGCACCAAACATCATTGATAGAGCACCTGTTAGTGCACCACCTGCCATACAAGCTGGGATAACACGCATTGGATCTTTCGCTGCGAATGGGATTGCACCTTCAGAGATGAAACATAGGCCAAGAACGAATGATGCTTTACCTGCTTCACGCTCGCCTGCTTCAAACTTGTCTTTCACTAGGAAAGTCGCAAGGCCCATACCTAGAGCTGGAACCATACCTGCTGCCATGATAGCCGCCATTGGTGCGTAAGTTTGCGAAGCCAGTAGACCAACACCGAATGTGTAAGCGGCTTTGTTTACCGGACCACCAAGGTCGAAACACATCATTGCGCCTAGAATCACACCTAGAAGAATCGCATTAGACGTACCCATGTTGTTTAGGAAAGTTGTCATCGCGCTCATCACGCCAGAAACAGGACCACCTACGATGTAAACCATCACAAGACCAGTGAACAAACTCGCGATAAACGGAATGATCAGGATAGGCTTGAGGGCTTCCATTGACTGTGGAAGTTGAACCTTGTCGGCAATGAGTTTTGCAGAGTAACCTGCAATGAAACCTGCCGCGATACCACCTAGGAAACCTGCGCCCGTTGAGCTAGCCAGCATACCGCCAATTAGACCTGGAGCCAGACCCGGACGGTCGGCAATCGAGAATGCAATGAAACCAGCAAGAACAGGAATCATCAGTGCGAATGCAGAACCACCACCGATAGTCATCAGTGCTGCTGGCAGTGTGCCTTCTTCTTTAAACGCTTCGATACCGAATACGAAAGAGAGTGCGATGATCAAACCACCCGCAACAACCACAGGAAGCATGTGAGATACACCTGTCATCAGGTGCTTGTATACGCCTTTCTTCTCGTCAGCAGGCGCTGAATTTGAAGACGCTGTGTGTTGGTATGGTTTAGCTTCTGCGAATGCTTTTTCCATCTCTTGCTTTGTTTTCTTCAAAGCAGGGCTTGTTGTAGTTTTGTACAGCGCTTTGCCGTTAAAACGATCCAGAGGAACGTCGATGTCTGCTGCGATGATAACTAGATCAGCGTCTGCGATTTCTTGGTCTGTCAGTTGGTTTTTCGCACCTACAGAGCCGCGAGTTTCCACTTTGATTTGGTGACCTAGGCGTTTGCCTTCTGCTTCAAGCGCTTCAGCTGCCATAAAGGTGTGTGCAACACCAGTTGGGCAAGCGGTAATCGCTACGATTTTTTTGCTACCTGTAGCAGGTGACGTACCGGTCACTTCAACAGTGCTTTCAGCTTGAGAAGCGTCTAATACCGTTGCTTCTGCTACCGCTTTCTCTAGAAACGCTTTTGCATCTGCAGTGCATTCAGAGATAGCCGCTTGGTACACTTTCTTACCAACAAAACGTGCTTTATCAACATTTTTGTTAGTTGCGATAACTACAACGTCGCTGCTGTCGATAGCGTCTTGCGATACAGTTGAATCAGGTAACACGCTTGATTGACATTCAATAGCAGCGTTCCAACCTAGTGCTTTTGTCGCTTGCTCTAACAAGCCCGCGGCGATGATGCTGTTTGCTACGCCACTTGGGCAAGCTGTGATAATGGTAATATTCATAATAAACCTTTTGTCCTATTTGCTTGTGTCTAACTGGCTAGTTGGAGCACTAAGCGCCTGTAATTGGATATTTTGTAGTACTGAATCCAGCTCTTGTTGGCTGGTGATGCCCACGCCTACCTGTGAAACTGCTAGAGCAGATAGGGCGGTTGCGAATTTAATAAGTTCTGGTTTTGGCATCTGTTGCATTTGACCCCAACATAGACCAGCAACCAATGTGTCACCTGCGCCTACCGTGCTTACTACTTGCATGCGCGGTGGTTGAGCATGTAACCATTCACCTTGGTTAAGCCACATCACGCCTTCAGCGCCAAGTGATACCACGATATTCTCGATGCCTTTTTCACTTAGGGCTTGGCCCGCGTGTTGGCATTGGTCACGAGTTGTCAGCTCTGCATTGAACAGCTGAGACAGCTCTTCATCGTTTGGTTTGATTAACCATGGTTGTGCATTGATACCGGCTTTAAGTGCGTCACGGCTGCTATCAAATAGCACCTTCTTACCTAAATCGTGTAAGCGTTGAACCCAAGAAGCGCAAAGCTCAGGAGAGATACCTTGTGGCAAGCTGCCTGCAATGACGAAATAATCGTGCGTTTCAGCAAGTTCTAATAGGGTTTCTTCGAACGCTTTAATCGCGTCAGCATCAACAGGAACACCTGGGAAGTTGATGTCGCTTACTTGGCCTGAATTCTCTACCAATTTCACGTTAATGCGAGTTGCGCCATCAACACGGATGAAGCGGTCAGTTGCGCCCATCTCTTCAAACAGTTGGCAGAACGCTTCTTCGTTATTGCGACCAAGGAAACCTGTTACGGTCACTTTCGCGCCAAGCTCTGAAAGAACTTTTGCGACGTTTACGCCTTTGCCCGCTGCATGCAGAGAGCCTTTGTTTACTAGGCTCACTGAGCCCACATTAAGTGCGTCGATAGCGCCTGTTAGGTCGAGAGCAGGGTTAAGCGTTACAGTAACGGCTTTGATTTGTTTATCAGACATATCGACTCCTTAACCTTCGCCAAGGCCTGAAGCGATAGCTTTGCCAATCGATTCAAGTGCTTGTGCTGCGTCTTCACCTTCAGCAACAAACTGAAGCTGGTGGCCGTGTTTAACGCCAAGAGCGATCACTTTCATCAAGCTCTTCGCGTTCACTTCTTTTCCGTCGCCATCTAGGTTTGACACGCGGATTGTTGATTCAAACTTCTTCGCTTCAGCGACTAGCATTGCGCCCGGACGAGCGTGCAGGCCGTGTGCGTTTTTGATTTTGAATACTGCGCAGTTGTCATCGTCTTGAGACGCTGTAGAAACCGCTTCACCTTTCAGAAGGCCAATCACTTGCGCTGCGTCAGCTGTTAACAGTTGTTGCTGTTTACCTTCGAAAACCATCTTGCTTAGGTTTGCCAGAATAGATTGGTGCGCGCTGTTACAAGCTGCGAATGCGACTAATGCTTTCACTGGTGTGCCTTCGTATTCACAATGGTTCGCTGTTGAAACGAAAGATACGCCAGTGCGTGTTACGCCTTTGTCGCTGCCCAACAACCACAGGCCTTGGCCTAGGTGAGTTGGTGTTTTTGTTACTAGGTCAGCAACGAATGCGTTGTCTGTGCAACCTGTGTTCTTAAGTAGGCCACCCGCAACGGCAGACATTTGAATCATGTCGCTCGCAGGGAACAGTAGCTGAACTAAAGAAGCGTCTAGGTCGGCTTCTAGCTGAACTTCGCCGTTAAGTAGGGCGATGATTTCGTCTTCTGATTTAGCTTGCTTTAATTTCTCTTCAACACCCTCTGCCGCTAGAACCTTTGTTAGTTGCTTAAGAATGCCTAAGTGCTCGTCAGATTTCGCTGCAATACCAATTGCTACGTAAACACGGTTGCCGTCTGCCCAATCAATACCTTCAGGGAAGTGGTGTACCGCAACGCCTGTCTCTTTTACTAGGCCACGAGTATCCGTCGTTCCGTGAGGAATCGCGATGCCGTTACCTAGGAACGTAGAGTTCTGGTTTTCACGGTTCAGCATTCCTTCAACGTAACCAGAGTCAACTAAACCTTTAGCTGTCAGGTCGCCAGCAATGTTTTGGATTGCTTTGAATTTGTCTTCGGCAGTTTGGCCTAGAGTGATGTCAGATTTTGATAATTTAAGCATGGTGCCTCTTTAGCGTATCGCTTGAGAATTTGTGTATCGCTACGATTCAGTCTAGAGCAATATTTGCCCGCTGCTTTATGCTTGCTGAATCGGTTCAGCATTCAGTGTAAAAAAATTCAGCAAAGCCGATTTTGGTTTTCAAAATAGTTTTGCTGCGTGTCGTAATTCCAGTTTCGTTAACAACAAGAAGCTGAATCACGACAAATGACGCTCAATCCATTCAAAAGGATGATTGAAGTCACTTTTCAGATTTTGCTGAATCCTTTCAGCTTTTATACTGAATCGATTCAGCATATAATTCAACTAATCCAAGGATCAGAAGATTGGTTATATGATCCTACGCACAAAATACAGGTCACCCATATGACACTAGATGAGATTGCCAAACTAGCCGGTGTATCGAAAACGACAGCCAGTTATGTGATCAATGGCAAGGCGCAGAAATACAGAATCAGTGAAAAGACTCAGCAGAAAGTCATGGCGGTTGTGGAAGAGTATAACTACCGACCAGACCATGCTGCTTCGTCGCTGCGTGCTGGTAATAGCCGTTCATTTGGTTTGATTATTCCTGATCTGGAAAACAGCAGTTATGCGCGTTTAGCAAAACTGATAGAGCAGAACTCACGTAAAGTGGGCTATCAGATTTTGATTGGCTGTTCAGATGATGACGCTGAAACCGAGCGAAAGGTCGCTGAAGCTTTGGTCAGTCGTCGTATTGATGCTTTGCTGGTGGCGAGCTCAATGCCAGACGCCAACGAGTTCTACTTGAAACTGCAAAACTCAGGTACCCCAGTAATTGCGATTGACCGTCCGTTAGACGATGAGCACTTTGCTTGCGTGATCAGTGAAGATTTCGAGGCTGCATTTGAACTGACCCACTCGATTCTCGATGACAGCATTCATAGTGTTGGCTTGATCGGTGCGTTACCTGACCTGAACATTTCACGTGAACGTCAGCTGGGTTTTGAAGCGGCGAATAAAGCACATACTCAACAAACAAGGCTAGCAGAAAACAAGCCGATGGTAGTGGGTTATGGAGAACACTTTGATAGAGAATCAGGGCGCGAGGTTTTTGAAGACTGGATAGCTAAAGGCACGGTGCCTGATGCGATTGTGACTATGTCTTACACTTTGTTAGAGGGTGTGTTGGATGTGATGGTTGAAAAGCCAGAGCTGATTAATCAACTAAAACTGGCAACCTTTGGTGATAACCGACTGCTCGACTTCTTGCCTTTTAAAGTCCATTCACTGCCTCAGCAGTTTGAAGTAATTGCCGACAGCGCTTTTGCTTTGGCGCTGAATGCATCGGCTAAGCGTTACCAAGCTGGCATTGAACTCGTGCCAAGAAGCTTAGTGAAACGAGGCTAAACGCGGTTATATTAGGCTAATTCGTAAACGTATCTAGCTTGGGTTTAACAATAACCCCAGTTCTACGACCGCAACAATGCCGAGCAACAAAGCCAACACTTTCCAAAACTGGATCGGGTTTCGGTTTATCAAAGGTTGCTTGGCTTTGCTTTTCACCAAGCTTTGGTTTGGTGTGTAAAGGTCTGCTACAAAATCCCCCAACACTTGATGACGTTCGCTTGGCGACTCCGCGCAGGCTTTCTGTAACACTAAATCCACCCAACTTGGCAAGTCAGCTCGTTTCTGTGTGATGGGTTGGTATTCCCACTGATGATGACGAGATTGCTTAAGCGATTGTGCAGTCATTTCAGAGTAGGGCAATCCACCTGTTAGCATCTCATAGCCGATCACGGCGATAGAGAACAGATCCGAGCTTGTGGTGGCCGTGTTGTGCTTGATGGTCTCGGGTGCAATGTAATTGACCGCGCCTAATGGAGTGTCGTCTTTGTCGGTGAGCTCTCCCTCTTCAAGGCCTCTCACTAACACCGCACCAAGGTCGATGATTTTTACCTCACCATCACGTTGAATCATGATGTTTTCCGGCTTTAAGTCTCGGTGCACCATGTCTGCACGTTGCAGTACTCGAATGCCTTGAGTGATCTTTTCTAGTATGTCGCGTACTTCATTGAGTGACGGTTTTGGATTGTCGTACATCCATTGTCTTAGCGTGATGCCTTCTACCCATTCGCAGATTTGGTATAAGAATTGCGAGTTCTCTGGCGTCGGGTAAACCTTCATTACTCTCTTGTTTTTTAACAAGATCCCCGCCCATTGTTCATTAAAGAAAGCTCTGAGTTGCGAAGGGCTATCGTGATATTGAACGGAAGGGACTTTCAGCACGAACTCGGTTTGTGTCTCTTTCTGCATCACACGATACACATGGCTTCTTGACCCTGCATACAACACCTCAAGTACCATGAAGTTGTCGATACTTTGCCCGAGCTTTAAAGCGGGTGGGATTGCCCGTTTAGCCAGCTTCTCATGGAATTCAATCAGCGAAGGTTTAGGCAGATGGCTGACTTGCACAATCAAGCAGCTCACGTTGTCTGAGCTATTGTGGCTTAAAGCGGTGTTACAGATGGTTTGCGCTGCGTATTCGAAATCCGCTCCGGGTTTATCGATGTGTTCTTTGAAGGTGTTGGGAGATACAAACTCGTGCACGCCATCAGATGTCAGGATAAAGCAGTCGTTTTTCTTGATAGGCAGGGTTTGATAGTCAACGTTGAGTTGGTTGTCCATGCCTAAGGCGCGTGTAAGATAATGCTTCTGTCCCATATTTTTACGGGTGTGGTCGCGGGTCAGTTGGCGTAATTCTCCATCTCTGAGTAAGTAAATGCGGCTGTCGCCAACGTGGAATATATGTGCGGTGTTTGATTTTAATATCACGCTGCTGAACGTCGAAACGAGGGCATTGTGGTTCACTTGTTGTGCGGGATGAATATTAGAAACAGACGTGTTGAAGAGCCAAGAATTGAGGGACGTTAAGACCTTTTGCGCCGAACGTTGAATGCTCCAGCTTTGGGGAGTTGCGTAATAGTCGTCGATAAACTGCATCACGCTGGTGTGACTGGCTTTCTGGCCGTATTCACTGCAACTTGCCCCGTCTGCAATACAGGCAACACTGCCTTTAAACTCTTGCTCAGTACGAGTTTTGGGGTGCTTTACAATGATGGCGTCTTGATTTTCATCACGTATGCCTTTATTCGAATAACCACCAAACTTAAGCGTTAACTGGTTGTTGGATTCTGGCGTGACGACTTGCCCTTGGCTGAATGAAATTGTCATAACTGATCTTCTTCTTAACTGTTCTTCTTCCCGCTTCCTTGACAGAACATCCTAGGAAGAACAAAAGCCCTAGTGAACTTAGAGCCTTTGAACGAAGCACCTAGCATTGATGTATCCGCTAAGGTGCTTCTCCCGATTCAATAATATCAATGCTTCATAGTACAGACCTAGCTTGAAACATTAATCAGCGTGACACTGCCATCGTCGTTTACTTCGGCGATTTGACCGTTAGGCTCTTCCATGAACAGTAGAGTCACAAAGCCAAGTACCGCTGTTGCAGCAATCACTAAGAAGAAGGTTTGGTAGCTCACGAATGACAACACAGTTAGGTAAACTACTGCACCCACGTTACCGTAAGCGCCCGTCATACCTGCAATTTGACCTGTCATACGACGCTTGATTAGAGGAACCGTTGCGAATACCGCACCTTCACCCGCTTGCACGAAGAAAGAACACGCCATCGCCGCAACAACCGCTAGCCATACAGGCCATGTGCTGTCGACTTGACCCATTGCGAAGTAACCCACAGCAAGACCAATCGTTAGAATAAGCAGTGTTGGTTTACGACCGAATTTATCTGAAATCCAACCACCACCTGGGCGAGACATTAGGTTCATAAAGGCATAAGCCGATGCAACCATACCTGCAAGAACCGGTGTTAATTCAAAGGTTTCAGAGAAGAACAGTGGCAGCATAGAAACCACAGCCAGTTCAGAACCAAATGTTGCGAAGTACAATACGTTAAGTACCGCTACTTGCTTGAACTTGTACTGGTGAATCTCAGGCACTTCTTCTTTAAATACGTTCTTGTTTACTTTCCAAACTTGCGACACTTCGTACACGTAAAGTGCTGCTAAACCTGCATACACAGAGTAAACCGCCATGTCAGACAACATGTTGATGTTGCTTGGTGATAGCTTCCAAGTCAGTAGCGCTAAAGCGGCATACATAGGGATCTTCATAATAAGTAGGAAGAAAAAGTCACCCTTTGATGTCACTTCCATTGCTGTTACTTGAGCAGGCTTGAAGTAAGTCGAACCTTTTGGTGTATCTGACACGTTTTTGTAGAAGATAAACGAGAACGCTAAGCTCATTACGCCGGTAATACCGACCGCATAACGCCAGCCGTCTTCACCACCAAACGCTAGAGCGAGAGTTGGAAGTGTGAACGCCGCTGCTGCTGAACCGAAGTTACCCCAGCCGCCGTAAATACCTTCTGCAGTACCCAGTTCGTTGTGTGGGAACCATTCAGACACAAGACGAATACCGACAACGAAACCTGCACCAATGAAGCCCAGTAGGAAACGAGCGATTGCTGCTTGAATGAAAGAGTCTGCCAGAGCAAACATGAAACAAGGGATAGAACAGACCGCGAGTAGCGAAGAGTAAACCAACCTTGGGCCGTATCTATCGGTTAGCATGCCTATTGCGACACGTGCCGGAATGGTCAATGCAACGTTGAGGATCAGGAGGGTTTTGATCTCTTCAGTAGAAAGACCAAGCGTAGTTTTTACCATTTGCAGTAGTGGGGCAAAGTTGAACCACACAACAAAGGTAATGAAAAAGGCCATCCAGCTTAGGTGTAAGACCTTCATCTTACCCGTAAATGAAAGCAGCGAAAATTTAGTGTTATCCATGGTTTAAATCCTTTAAATCTGGAAAATTACCCGGTTTGTGCACCTGCGTTACTTCCGAACTTAGAACGCTTTTAATGTGCATAAACCCTGTGCCGAAATTGCGCACGCTAATAAGCGTTTGCATGATGGTGTCGGCGGTTTAGTTAACTGGCGATAGTAAGTGGTGCGAGAACTTGAACTTGTTCTCCTTGTTTGCGAACTTCAAATTTCACGAGCTTGAGCTCAGGCTGTTCAAGACATTCGCCAGTTTCTAAGTGGTAATGCTGCTTGTATAAGGGTGAGGCCACGTAAGGTTCTCCGCTTAATGAACCAATTATACCACGTGACATCACATTCGCCTTGCCGATAGGGTCGTAATTAGAGAGCCCATAAAGCGTGTCGCTGCGCTTGCAGTAAAAAATAGCCACTTGGTTATCGTCTACTTTGGCGCAAATTCCCCCGTTTGGGGTTAGATCGCTGGTGCTGCATACGGTTGTCCAATTTTCCATGACTTTCTCCTAGTCTAAAATTGAGTTTTTATTTTTTTATTGATGAACCTGATGAAATTTATGAAACCTCAGTCACTTCGATTTGGTCTGCTTTAGCGAGCTTTTCATCGCGTTTTGAATCGGAAGAAGAGCTCAAGCTCGGCTTAGGAAAACGCTGCTCTCGTTCTTTGATGAAAGAGAGGCTAGTGTCCATTTCTTCGCTGTTGATGTAGTGCTGGAAGCGTTTCATCTTTTCAGGGTTTTCGATGGTGGTTTTCCACTCACACTGGTATTTTTCGATGTTGAGGGCGATATCGGCCTCAAGTTCTTCAGCAACGTTGAGCTTGTCTTCAATCACGACTTGCTTGAGGTATTCGATGCCGCCTTCAAGGTTCTCCATCCATACTGATGTGCGCTGTAGGCGGTCTGCGGTACGTGTGTAAAACATCAGAATGCGGTCGATGTATTGCAGCAGTGTGGTTTCATCAAGGTCGGTAGCGAAAAGGTCACCATGGCGAGGGCGCATACCGCCGTTACCACAGATGTAGAGGTTCCAACCTTTGTCGGTGGCGATAATGCCAAAATCTTTTGATTGGGCTTCTGCACATTCACGAGTACAGCCAGAAACCGCAAACTTGATCTTGTGTGGTGAACGCAGGCCTTTGTAGCGGTTCTCAAGACGAATCGCTAAGCCAACACTGTCGTCGACGCCGTATCGACACCAAGTGCTACCGACACACGATTTCACGGTACGAACCGATTTACCGTAGGCATGCCCAGTTTCAAAACCTGCATCAATTAGCTTTTTCCAGATGATTGGCAGTTCGTTAAGTTGTGCGCCAAACAAGTCGACACGCTGACCACCGGTGATTTTGGTGTAGAGGTCGAATTCTTTAGCGACTTCGCCAAGCACGATCAATTTATCTGGAGTGATTTCACCGCCAGCAATACGCGGAACCACGGAGTAAGTGCCGTCTTTTTGCATGTTGCCAAGGTAGATGTCATTGGTGTCTTGCAGCTCGATATGTTGATCTTCAAGGATGTAATCGTTCCAGTACGAAGCCAGAATCGAACCGACAGCCGGTTTACACACAGTACAGCCCAATCCGTTGCCGTGAGAATCTAACAGCTCGTCGAAGGTCTTGATTTTGTTGACGCGAATGATGTCGGTAAGCTCTTGGCGAGAATAAGCAAAGTGCTCACAGATATCGTTAGAGACTTCCACACCCAAGTTACTTAGCTCGCTATCGAGAACTTGTTTCGCAAGGGCAGAACAACCGCCACAACCTGTTGAAGCGTTGGTGGTTTCTTTTAGAGCCGCCATCGTGGTGCAGCCAGCTGAAACGGCCTCTTTAATATCGCCTTTGGTCACATCAAAACATGAACAGATCACAGCGCTATCAGGCAGAGCTTCAACACCCATTGCAGAGCCAGAATCATCGGCCACGTTAGGTAAAATTAGCACTGATGGGTTTTCAGGAAGGGGCATATCATTTTGCTTGATTTGCAGTAGCGAACCGTAGGCTTCTGCATCACCCACTAACACAGCACCAACAATCTTTGTGCCGTCAGCCGAGATGATCAGGCGCTTATAAACTTGTTCTATTTCATCGTTGTAGGTATACGATTGAGCACCTTCTGTCTTGCCGTGCACTTCACCAATACTGGCAACATCGACGCCAAGCAGTTTGAGCTTGGTGCTCATGTCGGCGCCAGTGAACGCAGCGTCGTCAGTACCGTCAGAGACAATATGCGCAGCCGCGATTTTCGCCATTGAATAGCCAGGGGCGACTAAGCCGAAGATCTTGTTGTCCCAAAGGGCACATTCACCAATCGCATACACGTTGTCGATGTTGGTTTGGCAGTGATCGTTAATCACAATGCCGCCACGTTCACCAATGGCGATATCAGAGCTGCGAGCTAAGGCATCTTGAGGGCGAATACCCGCAGAGAACACGATCATATCGGTTTCAAGGTGGGTGCCGTCTGCAAAGTTCATACGGTAGCGAGCGTTTTCTCCGTCGACTATTTCAGAGGTCGCTTTCTCGGTGTGAACCTGCACCCCAAGGTCTTCAATCTTTCTGCGTAATAGGGCACCGCCACCGTCATCTAATTGAACCGCCATCAGGCGAGGCGCAAATTCAACCACATGGGTTTCTAAGCCAAGGTTTTTGACTGCGTTTGCGGCCTCTAAGCCAAGCAGACCACCACCAATCACCACGCCAGATTTGCTACCTTTGCTTGATAGTTCAATTGCGTCTAAGTCTTCAATAGTCCGATAAACGTGACAGTGTTCTTGATCGTTACCGGGAATAGGGGGAACAAAAGGGAAAGAGCCCGTCGCCAAGATTAGCTTGTCGTAACTTTCAACGTGACCACTTTCAGTGATGACTTGTTGATTGGCAGTGTCTAGCTTGGCAACCTTCTGGTTCAACAAGTAGTTCACGCCGTTGCTTTGGTAATACTCTTCACTGGTCAATGACAGGTCATCAGCACTTTTACCATTAAAGTAAGCCGTCAGCTGAACACGGTCGTACGCTAACCTTGGCTCTTCACTAAAAGTAATCACATCAAATTCATCACTGTCTGATTGCAGGATGTTGTCGATAAATTTGTGTCCAACCATGCCGTTACCAACAACGACGATTTTCTTCTTGCTCATAATCCATTCCTTATTCTCGGCGCCACCATCACTAGCATCTAATTTCTAGTCGTTAGCAGATGAATACCGGGTTGAGATTCCACTCAATTCATAATCATCAAGAAAAACAAAAATGTTTTTTCTAAGTCTTGGTTTTTAGTGGAGCAAGGAGGATGCCAGATTGCGATTTGTTCATTTAAATAAAATTTAATATATATATTTCAGTGATTTAAAAATTGCAGGTGGCACGTAATTACCCCTAAAGTGG